>NZ_CAXQBR010000064.1 GCF_964222135.1 Euzebya sp. | reverse complement strand
GCGGCTCTCCCCGCCGCCCACGACCAGGTGGTCGTCGACGACCAGGCCGGCGCCGTCCCAGTCGTCGTTCCACTGCGTGGGCCCGGTGGCGTCGGCGGCGGTGAGGGCCCACAGCTCCCGCGGCGCCGCCCCGTCGAAGGCGATCGCGCGGTACCGCCCGTCGCGCGACCCGCTGTAGACGATCGGGAAGCCGTCGGGGTCCACCGTGACCGATCCCTTGATGATGTCGCCGGTGGGGAACGGCGGGATGATCGCCTCACCGGTGTCGCCGTCGATGAAGTGCACGGCGCGGTCGTACCCGCCGACGACCACCCAGGTGCGGCCCTCGTGGCCGAAGACGGCCGGCTGCCCCGTCCACCCGGTGCCGCACCAGGTGCGCGTCTCCTCCCCCACCGTCGACTCCGCGCACATGGCGCGTCCCGGGTAGCGCCAGCGGAGGGAGGGGTCGTCGCCGATCAGGCCGGTGCCGTGGAAGGTCCGCGTGGCCGTGCCGCGGAAGGTCAGCAGGCCGGCCGGCTGATCCACGGGCGCAGCCGTCGGCGCGGGTGTGGCCGGCGGAGCGGTGGGAGGGGTCGGGGTGGGGACCGGTGCGACCGGCGGGGCCGATGTCGTCGAGGGGGCCGGGACGGTGGCGGGAGCGGTGGTCGCCGTTCCCCCGGTCGGCGACGCGGTGGCCACCTCGGTCTGCCCCGCGGGGCTGAGGACGTACCCGGCGAGGAGGAAGGCCATCGCCGCCGCCACCAGCGCCCGGTCGGCCATCACCGCGGCGGTGCCCCGCCGTCGCGCCCGCCTGCCCACCGCCGCCATCGGACCTGAGCGTACGACCGGACCGCGCCGTCGACGCGGAGGCGGCCCGGGCAGGTCCCGGGATCGCGTGCTACACCGTCTGCGATGGCGACGGACGAGGTGGCGCGGATCCGGGGGTACCTGACCGAGGAGCGGCGGGCGGCGCTGCTGTACCGGCGCCTCGCCGACCAGGTGGAGGGCGAGGAGCGCGCGATCCTGACCAGGCTCGCCGACGACGAGGAGGCCCACGCCGAGCACTGGGAGCGGGTCCTCGACCGCCTCGGCGCCACGGCCCCGACGGGGGGCATCCGGTTGCGCGCCAGCGCCCGGATCGCTGTGTCCCTCGGTCGGCGCGTCGGGCTGGTGGGCGCGATGCCGGCCCTCGAGCGCCACGAGGGCCGCGAGATCACGACCTACCTCGACGAGCCGCACGCCACCGACGAGATGGTCGCCGACGAGCGGGACCACACCGCCATGGTCCGCTCGCTGGCGCCGACGTGGCGGACGGAGGTCGCGGGGACCCTGCGGGCCGGCATCTTCGGCATCTCGGACGGGATCGTGTCGAACCTCGCGCTGGTGATCGGCGTGTTCGGCGCGGGCGCGAGCCGGCAGGCGGTGACCACCGCAGGCATCGCGGGGCTGGTCGCCGGCGCGCTGTCGATGGGGGTGGGTGAGTACGTCTCGGTGGCGAGCCAGCGGGAGGTGCTGCAGGCCGGTGACCACGACCACGGGGACGCGAACCCCGTGCGGGCGGCGGTCGCGTCGTTCCTGACGTTCGCGTTCGGCGCGCTGGTCCCCCTCCTCCCCTTCCTGGTCGGCGGGGGCACCGCGGCCGCCGTCGTCGCGCTCGTCGCGACCGGCAGCCTGCTGTACGGGGTCGGCGCGGCGCTCAGCCTCCTGACCATGCGCTCGGGCGTCCGCTCGGGGCTGCGCCAGCTGCTCCTCGGGTGGGGGGCGGCGGGCGCGACCTACCTGGTGGGTCTGCTGATCGGTGGGGGCACGCCGGTCTGAGCTAGCGTGGCCGCCCCCCTCGAGCCCCGAGACACCGATGCCGATCGTCGCCCACTCCCCCCTGCCCACCTTCGACGCGCTCCGCGCCGCCGGCGAGCCGGTCCTGACCCGGCCCGAGGCGGAGCACCAGGACATCCGCGAGCTCCACATCGGCCTGCTGAACATGATGCCGGACGCCGCGCTCCGGGTGACCGAGCAGCAGTTCATGCGCCTGATCGGCATGGCGAACCCGATCGTCCAGGTGTACGTGCACGTCTTCACGGTCCCCGGTGGCCCGCGGGACGCCGAGACGCGCGCGTACATCGACCGGTACTACACGAGCTTCGACGAGCTGCGGGCGAAGGGCCTCGACGCCCTGGTCGTCACCGGCGCGAACCCCCAGACCGCCAGGCTCGAGGACGAGGAGTTCTACGAGCCGCTGGCCGAGGTGATGGAGTGGGCCGGCGAGCACGTGACCTCGACCCTCTGCTCGTGCCTGTCCACCCACGCGATCCTCCAGCACACCTACGGGGTCCACCGCCGGCCGCTGCTGGCCAAGCGGTGGGGGGTCTACCCGCACCGCAACTGCGAGGTCGACCACCCGCTGCTCCGCGGGATCAACACCCGCTACGACGTGCCGGTGTCGCGGTGGAACGCGATCAGCTCCGCCCAGATCAAGGCCGTCGGCCTGCGGGTGCTGGCCGAGACGGAGGACGGCGACCTTCACGTCGGCACCAGCCCGGACGGGATCCGGACCGTGTTCATGCAGGGCCACCCCGAGTACGACACGGTCAGCCTGCTGAAGGAGTACAAGCGCGAGGTCGACCGCCACCTCCGCGGCGAGATCCCCGCCCCTCCCCTGCCCGAGGGGTACCTCCCGCCCGCGGCCGCGCGGATCGCCGCGGACCACCTGGAGCGCGCCCTGGTCGCCGACGACCCGTCCGCCGTGCCGTTCCCCGAGGCCGAGCTGGTCCGGTACCTCGACAACACGTGGACCGACACGGCGAAGGCGGTCTACAACAACTGGCTCGGTCTGGTGTACCGGTTGACCGGCTTCGAGCGCGGCCGGCCGTTCATGCCCCACGTCGACCCGGACGACCCCCTCGGTCTCAGGGCGCGGACCGCCGGGGCCTGAGGCCGCGGGCGAGGCGAACCGTCCCGGCCCCCTCTACGCTGGCCGGCTGTGTCCGAGTCGGCTGAGACCGCCGGGACCGGGTCGGGCTCCGGCCCCCCGGCCCCCGCACCCGAGGCACCCGCGCGTGACGTCCCCACGGCGGGTGCGCTGCGCGCGCGCCTGGAGGGGGTGACGCTGCGCGACGCGCGCCGGCTCGACCGGGCGATCAGCGCGGCGCGGAAGGTCCGGCCCGCGCCGAAGCGGCACGCCCGCCTGCGCCGCCTGGACGACGAGGTCGCCGCGGCCGAGCGCCGCCTCGCCGAGCGCACCGCACGGATCCCCGCCACCGTCGTGGTCCCCGACGAGCTGCCGATCGCCGAGCGGGCCGACGAGCTGGTGAAGGCGATCAGCGAGAACCAGGTGGTGGTGGTCGCCGGTGAGACCGGGTCCGGCAAGTCGACCCAGCTGCCGAAGCTCTGCCTCCGGGCCGGGCGGGGCGTCCGCGGCATGATCGGGCACACCCAGCCGCGGCGGCTGGCAGCCAGCTCGATCGCGGCCCGGGTCGCTGAGGAGCTCGGCGGCGACGTCGGCGACCTGGTCGGCTACCAGGTCCGCTTCACCGACGCGGTCAGCGAGCGGACCGCGATCAAGGTCATGCCCGACGGCATCCTGCTCAACGAGCTGCAGCGGGACCGCGATCTCAGCGCCTACGACACGATCATCGTCGACGAGGCCCACGAGCGCGGCCTGAACATCGACTTCATCCTGGGCTACCTCGCGCAGCTCCTGCCGCGTCGACCCGACCTCACGGTGATCGTGACCTCCGCGACGATCGACACCGAGCGGTTCGCCGCGCACTTCGCCACCCCCGACGGCACCCCGGCGCCGATCTACGAGGTGTCCGGCCGCACCTACCCCGTCGAGGTCCGCTACCGCCCGCTCGTCGAGACGACCGAGGAGGGGGACGTCGTCGAGCGGGACCTGACCGACGCGATCGTCGACGCGGTCACCGAGCTCGCCGCCGAAGGGCCTGGCGACGTGCTCGTGTTCGCGAGCGGTGAGCGGGACATCCGCGACGCCGCCGACGCGCTGCGGGACGCGGCGAAGCGGTCGCGGGCGCTGTCGGGCATCGAGGTCCTGCCGCTGTACTCACGGCTGTCCGCGGCCGAGCAGCAGCAGGTGTTCGCCCCCCACCGGGGTCGGAGGGTGGTGATCGCCACCAACATCGCCGAGACCTCCCTGACCGTGCCGGGCATCCGCTACGTGGTGGACCCCGGCCTCGCGAGGATCAGCCGGTACAACCGCCGCACGAAGGTGCAGCGGCTGCCGATCGAGCCGATCTCCCAGGCCTCGGCGGACCAGCGGATGGGCCGCTGCGGACGCGTCGGGCCCGGCATCGCGATCCGCCTGTTCGACGCCGACGACTACGACGCCCGGCCGCCGTTCACCGACCCTGAGATCCTGCGGACCAACCTCGCCTCGGTCGTGCTGCAGATGACGGCCCTGGGGCTCGGTGACGTCGCGGCGTTCCCGTTCGTGGAGGCACCCGACAGCCGGTTGGTCGCCGACGGCGTGGCGCTGCTCGAGGAGCTGGGCGCGCTCGCGGCCGGTGGGAGCGGGGCGCTGGCGCTGAGCGACATCGGCCGCAAGCTGGCGCGCATCCCCCTCGACCCGCGGTTGGCGCGGATGCTGCTGGCGGCCGCCGACGAGGGGTGCGTCCACGAGGTCATGGTGATCGCCTCCTTCCTGTCGATCCAGGACCCCCGGGAACGACCACGCGACGTCGCGCACACCGCCGAGCAGCACCACGCCCGGTTCCACGTCCCCGGCTCGGACCCCCTCGGCGTCATCGCGCTGTGGGACCACCTGCGCCGCATGCGCCGCCAGCTCTCGGGCAACCAGTTCCGGAAGCGCTGTCGGGCCGAGTTCCTCCACTTCCTCCGCATCCGCGAGTGGCAGGACGTGCACGGCCAGCTCCGCCGGGTCCTGGCCGACCTCGACATCCCGACCAGCCGCGCGCTCGCGCCGGGCGAGATCCCCGCCGGCGACGCGGCGGACGCGGTCCACCGGGCGATGCTGGCCGGCCTGCTCGGCATGATCGGGATGCGCGACGGCGACTCCCGCGAGTACCTCGGCACGCGGGGCACCCGGTTCCGTATCGGGCGCCGCTCGTCCCTCGCGGACCGGCCTCCCCCCTGGGTGGTCGCAGCCGAGCTGGTGGAGACCACGGGCATGTGGGCGGGGATGGCCGCGGCGATCCGGCCGCAGTGGGTCGAGGCGCTGGCGGGCGACCTGGTGCAGCGCACCCACGGTGAACCGCGGTGGGACCGCGCACGGGGTGCGGCCGTCACCACCGAGCGGGTGACGTTCCGCGGGTTGCCGATCGTCGCGGGCCGGACCGTCGCCCTCTCGCGGGTCGATCCGGCCGCCGCCCGGCGGATGCTGATCGACCAGGGGCTGGTGGAGGGCGACGTCGACGAGCGCTTCGACTTCGCCACGCGCAACGCGGCCATCCTCGATGACGTGCGGGCGTTCGAGGACCGGGTCCGCCGGGTCTTGCTGGCCGACGAGGACGTCCTCCGCGACCTCTACGACGCCCGCATCCCCGACGACGTGACCTCGGTCGCGCACCTCCGCAGCTGGTGGCGACGGGCAGCGGCCGACGACCCGGACCTGCTGGTCCTGGACCGCGACGAGGTGCTGGCCGAGCTCGACGCACCGGATCCCGCGGCCTTCCCCGACACCTGGACCGTCGGGGGCGCCGCACTCGACGTCAGCTACACCTTCGACCCCGCCGTCCCCGAGGCGGACGGGCTCACCGTCGACGTGCCGATCGAGCGGCTGCCGCAGCTGCACCCCGGCACCTTCGACTGGTTGGTGCCCGGGATGCGCGCCGAGCTGGTCACCGCGCTGGTCCGCGCCCTGCCGAAGGCGCTGCGACGCGGGCTCGTGCCGGTGCCGGACACCGTCGCCGCGGTCCTCGACCGCATCGACCCGTCCCAGGGGCCCCTCCTCACCGTCCTCGCCCGAGAGCTGACCCGCGTCGGCGGGCAGCCGGTGACACCGGAGGCCTGGCGGGGCGCGCGGATCCCCGACCACCTGCGGGTGCGCTACCGCATCGTCGACGGGCCGCGGGTGCTGGCGACGGGCAGCGACCTCGGCGCGCTCAAGGAGGGCGTGGCCGCGCACGTCCGGCAGGCAGTCGCCCGCTCCGCTCCCACGCCGCAGGCCACCGGCCTGACGGCGTGGACGATCGGCGACCTGCCGCGGACGGTCACCGCCTCGGGTGGAGGGGTGGAGATGACCAGCTACCCGGCCCTGGTCGACGAGGGGTCCACCGCAGGCGTGCGGTCCTTCCCCACGGCTGCCGAGCAGCGGCGCGCGATGCGCCTCGGGACCCGCCGGCTGCTCCGCCTGTCCCTCCCCAACCCGGTCCGCACGGTCGACCGGGCGCTCGACCGGCCGGTCAAGCTGGCGCTGACCCAGGCCCCCCACGCCGACGTCGCGGTCGTGGTGGAGGACTGCACCGCGTGCGTGATCGACGCGGTCGTCGACGACCACGGCGGACCGGCGTGGACCGCGGAGGGGTTCGAGGCCATCCGCGAGGACCTGCGGGACCGCGCGGACCGACTGATCCCGCTGACCGCGCGGGTGGTCGCCGACGTGGTCACCCGGGCGGCCGCGGTGAAGGACCGGTTGCGCCAGCCCGCACCCCCCGCCCTCGAGGCCGGCCGCCACGACGTCGCCCGGCAGCTCGGGCGGCTGGTGTACCCGGGGTTCGTCGCCGCGACGGGCGGTGCGCGGCTCCGCCACCTCCCCCGCTACCTCCAGGGCATGGAGGTCCGCCTCGACGCGATGGGCCGCAACCCCCAGCGCGATGCCGACGCGATGGCGGTGGTCGCGGACCTCGAGGAGGAGCAGCGGCTCCTCGTCGACCTGCGACCGGGAGCCGCCGATGCCCTCGCGGACCTGCGCTGGCAGCTCGAGGAGCTGCGGATCAGCCTGTTCGCCCAGCAGCTCGGCACCGCCCAGAAGGTGTCCGAGGCGCGGATCCGCGCGGCGCTGGCGGCCATCCGCGTCGGTCACCTGTGAGGCGGAGACGGCTGCACGACGTCACCGCGCCGTGGCGTAGAGTCCGCCCGTGGAGTTCGTCGCCGACCCGGGGGCGCTCCGGTCGCTCTACGAGAGCCCGGGGCCGATGACCTCCGACGAGCTGCCCGCGACCCGCCTCGCCGAGGACCACGTGGCCTTCATCGGGGCCGCGACGCTGGTGGTCGTGGCCACCGCCGACCCCGGGGGCCTGACGTGCTCGCCGAGGGGTGGCGCCCCCGGCACCGTCGCGCTGGTCCGCGACGATCGGACGCTGTGGCTGCCGGACCAGGGCGGCCGCATCCACCAGACCGTCGGGAACCTGATGAACGACCCGCGCATCGGGCTCCTGTTCATGGCGCCGGCCCACGAGCGGACCCTGCGGGTGGAGGGGACGGCACGCGTCGCGGCGGACGACGAGGCCCGTGCGCCCTTCGCCCTGGACGGCGCCGGGCCGAGCACGGTGCTGGTCGTGGACGTGCACCGCGTCCGGCTGTCCGGCGTCGGGCCGCTCCGGCGCTCTGGCCTGCTCGGCGACCGGATCGCCTGAACGCGGGACGTCAGCCGCGCACCCGTCCCTCCGCCTCGGCCTTCAGGCCTGACGCGAAGGTGTCGAAGGACGGCTGCAGGTCCGGCATCGAGCGGGTGACCAGGCCGGCCAACGGGCCGCTGAAGACCTCCCGGACGCTGAACGCCGTCCCGCCGCGCTCGGGTTCGAGGGCGAAGCGGCGGCGACCGCTGAACAACCCCAGCGGCATGCCGTCCTGCCACGTCATGCCGCGCGCGGGCTCGACGTCTGACACCCGGAGGCGGAACGCACGGCCGGGCTGCACCTCGGACCGCACCGAGATGCGCTCGGACTCGGCGATCGTCCCCTCCACCTCCACGACCCCGTTGTCCCACCCGGCGTACCCCGGCCCGTCGGACAGGACCTCCCAGACCACCTCGGGCGGCGCGTCGATCCAGGTCTCCGCCATGTACTCGCGCACCACCGCCTCCTCGAACCACACGACATGAGCGACCCGGATATCCGTAACTGACCTGTTACGGTAACACATGGGCTACGATGATGTCGATGGCTCCCGAACCGCTCGCCGGCGACCCGTTCGAGGCGCTCGGGGATGCGCACCGGCGGACCATCCTCCGGCTGCTGTCGGACGGTGAGGGGTCGGTCCAGGAGATCGCCGACGCGCTGCCGATCAGCCGTCCCGCGGTCTCGCGGCACCTCCGGGTGCTGAGGGACGCGGGGCTCGTCACGGCCCGCGCCGAGGGGACCCGTCGCCTGTACCGGCTGCACGACGCCGGCGTCGAGGCGGTCGAGGCGTACCTCCGCCAGACCTGGGGCGACGCCGTGCGCCGCTTCGCGCTGCTCGCGGACAACACCACCGAGGCTGGCGGAGGGGGGCGTGCCCGTGGACCCGCATGAGGCGCCGGTCGAGGTGGAGGTGGAGGTCGGGTGCTCCCCGGACCACGCCTGGCGGCTGTGGACCGAGCGGATGGACGTCTGGTGGCCCCCCGGGAAGTCGGTCGCCGGCGGTGACGCCGAGGTCGTCGTCGAGGCTCGACCCGGCGGGCGGATCTACGAGCGGACCCCCGACGGCGTCGAGCACGACTGGGGGCGCGTGGTGGCCACGGACCCGCCCCACCGCATCGCGTTCACGTGGCACCTCATGTTCGACGCCGCGGACGCCACCGACGTCGAGGTGACCTTCACCCCGATCGCCGACGGCACACGGGTCAGGGTGGTCCACACCGGGTGGGACCGCCTGGCCCGCGAGCGCGGGACCGACGTGGCCGCCCAGCGCCGCGACCGCAACCGCGCGGGCTGGACCGCGGTGACGGCGGCGTTCCGGGCTGCCGCAGGGGACTAGCCCGCGGCCTGATCCTGGTCGACCGCGGTCCCCTCCGGCTGCTCGACGTCCCCGAGCTCGGGCGCGTCGACGGCCTCCTCGCCGCGCGTGGGCCCGAACTGCACGGCGAGGATGGCGCCCGCCGCCATGCCGAACAGCGTCCAGCCGACCAGCGCGCGGACGCGGCGCTTGCGCTCGGCCTCCCGCTGCTCCTCCGCGGCGTCCTGCACGGCGCGGATGATGCGGTCCGCCTCGGTCTTGGCCGCGTCGCGCAGGTCCAACCCGAGCCCGGCGAGGTTCCGCCGGAGCTGGGCGGACACCTCAGCCGCCTCCGCCCGCAGGCGGTCGCCATCCAGGGTCTCCTCCACCGCGTCGATCGCCTTGGACGCCTTCTTCCGCAGGCGCTTCACCTTCGGCCTGGCGGCGTGGCGGGCCTGGTCCCACTGGTCCTCCGCCGCATCGCTCAGCACCTCGGCCCGATCGACGAGGGTGCTGCGCATCTCCTCCCAGCGCCGCCTGGCCTCGGCCGCCGCGGCATCCCGGCTGGCCTCGTCGGTGATGCCGCTGACCTTCTTCCGCAACGTGTCGGTGCTGATCGTGCGCGTCATGTCCTGCATCCTCCGGCATGGCGGGTGGTGGTGTCGAGGGGGCTCCATACCCGGATCGCCGACACCCCAGACCCGGCGTCGCGGTGCACGGCCGCCGCTGGCAGGCTTGTGGTGCCGTGCAGACCCTCTCCCCCACCGCGTTCGCCGACGCGGTCCGCCGCCGTCGGACCTTCGCGATCATCTCCCACCCCGATGCGGGCAAGACGACGCTGACCGAGAAGGTCCTCCTCTTCGCCGGGGCGGTCGGCGAAGCGGGCGCGGTCAAGTCCCGCCGGACCGCTCGGGCCGCGCGCAGCGACTGGATGGCGCTCGAGCAGGAGCGGGGGATCTCGATCTCCTCGACCGTCCTGCACTTCGCCTACGGCGACCACCGCTTCAACCTGCTCGACACCCCCGGTCACGCCGACTTCTCCGAGGACACCTACCGGACCCTCTGCGCCGCCGACGCCGCGGTCATGGTGCTCGACATCGCGAAGGGCCTCGAGCCGCAGACGCTCAAGCTGTTCAAGGTCTGCGCGGAGCGGGGCCTGCCGATCGTGACGTTCGTCAACAAGTGCGACCGCCCGGGGCTCCCGCCCCTCGGCCTGCTCGACGAGATCACCACGCAGATCGGCATGGAACCGGTCCCACTGACCTGGCCCGTCGCCGACGGCGGCGACTTCGCCGGCATCGTCGACCGCCGCACGGGTGAGCTGCACCGCTACGACGGCACCGAGCGGGGGGCGCGCCGCGGCACCGCCGTCACCGAACCCTTCGCCACCGCCGATCCGGGCAGCTGCCCGCCCGATCGCTGGCAGGCGGCCGCGGAGGAGCTCGAGCTCCTCGACCTCGAGGAGCGGTCCCTCGACGAGAAGCGGTTCCTCGCCGGCGAGCAGACGCCGGTGTTCTTCGGGTCGGCGCTGCAGAACTTCGGGGTCCAGCTCCTGCTCGAGGGGTTCGCGGACCTGGCCCCGAGCCCCGGCCCGGCCGTGGTCGACGAGCCTGCGGACCGCGACACCCAACCCGTGGAGGCGCCCTTCAGCGGCCAGGTCTTCAAGGTGCAGGCGAACATGAACCCCCGCCACCGCGACCGCGTCGCGTTCGTCCGGGTCAACTCGGGGGTCTTCGAGCGCGGGATGAGCGCCACGCTCGCCCGCACCGGCCGCAGCTACCAGCTCAAGTACGCCCACCAGCTGTTCGCCGCGGACCGCAACACCGTCGACGTCGCGGTCGCCGGCGACATCGTCGGCCTGGTGAACGCCACGGACCTCGTCCCCGGGGACACCCTCTACGCCGACGACGCGGTGCGCTTCCCGCCGATCCCCACGTTCAGCCCGGAGCGGTTCGCCGCGGTGCGCTCCACCGACACCAAGCGCTACAAGCAGTTCCGGCGCGGCCTGGTGCAGCTCGACGAGGAGGGCGTGATCCACGTCCTGCGCCGCCCGGAGTTCGGTGACACCGAGCCGATCCTCGCCGGCGTCGGGCAGCTCCAGTTCGAGGTGGCCGAGCACCGGTTCGTCCACGAGTTCGGCTGCCCCGTCCGGATGGAGCCGCTGGCCTGGGAGATCGCGCGCCGCATCGACGCCGCCGCCGTGGATCCGCTGCGGGGCCAGTTCAAGACGTTGGTCGTGACCGACTCCCACGGACGGCACATGGCGCTCTTCGCCTCGCCGGTCGCCCTCGAGAAGGCCGAGCGGGACCACCCCGACATCGACTTCGAGCCGCTCGGCACCGGGTTGGCGCGGCGGGTCGTCTGACCCGCCGAGCGGCCGCGCGATGACGGACGTCCCATCCCCGCGGCGGACCGTCTACGTGGCGGCGGGAGCGGTGTCGATCGCCGGGGCCGACCGGACCCACCGCGCGGTGGCGGTCGAGGGGTCGACGATCACCTGGACCGGCTCGCCGGAGGACGCCCCGCCGGACGCCGACGTGGTCGACCTGGGCGGCGCGTGGCTGCTGCCCGGCTTCGTGGACGCGCACGTCCACGCGACGGCCACCGGGCTGCAGGCGACGGGGGTCGACCTCCGCGGCGCCCGCTCGGCGGCGGACGTGGTGGCGGCCGTCCGGGCCCACGTCGCCCACGACGACCACCGGGTGGTGCACGGGTCGGGGTGGGACGACCACGGCTGGGCAGACGGCCCCCCGACCGCGGCGGCGCTGGCCGACGCCGCACCCGGGTGCACCGTCGTCCTGACCCGCGTCGACGGGCACTCGGTCCTGGTCGATGCGGGGACGCTGGCCGGGCTGGACCTCCGCGGCCACGAGGGCCACGTGCACCGCGGTCCTGACGGGCTGCCGTCGGGCCTGCTGTCGGAGGGCGCGGCCGCCGCGGCGCAGGCGATCGTGCCGGCGCGCCTGTCGCCGGGGCAGCTGGACGCGGCCCGCCGACGGGCGTGCGGGCGGGCGCTCGCCGTCGGCATCACCACGATCCACGAGATGGGGGTCCCGGGGCTGTCGGAGCGGGCGGACGCGGTGGCCTGGGCGACGGGCCCCTGGCCGCTCACCGTCCACGCGTACTGGGCTGCGCCGCCGTGCGACGTCGACCTGGATCCCGACGGCGTCCTCCTGCCCGGCGGGGACCTGTTCCTCGACGGGTCGATCGGGTCGTGCACCGCCGCGACCAGCCAGCCGTACCGCACCGACGACGGGGGCACGGGCGACGGCGAGCTGCTCGTCGACGACGACGACCTGCGCGGCCTGTTCACCGCGGCCACCGCCCGCGGGATCGGCGTCGGCGTCCACGCGATCGGCGACCGCGCCGTCGCCCAGGCGCTCCGCGTGCTCGGCCGCGTCGCCGATGACCTCGGGGTCGACGCGGTCAGGGCCGCCCGGCACCGCATCGAGCACGTGGAGGTCATCAGCCGCCGCCAGGTCGCCGCGATGGCCCACCTCGGCGTGGTGGCCAGCGTGCAGCCGGCGTTCGACGCGACCTGGAACGGCCCCGACGGCCTGTACGAGCACCGCTTCGGCCGTCGCGCGGCGGACCGGACCAACCCCTTCGCCTGGTTCGCCGACGCCGGCGTGGCGCTGTGCCTGTCCTCGGACTCCCCCGTCACCCCGCTCGACCCCTGGGGCGGCGTCCTCGCCGCCGAGCGCCACGCGGGTGGGCTGTCGATCGACCGCCTTGCGGCCCTGCGGGCTGCGACGGTCGGCGGCCACCACGCGGTGCGGGCCGACGACCGGGTCGGCGCGCTGGCGCCGGGGCAGCGCGCCGACATCGTCGCCTGGCCCGGCGACCCGCTGGTCGAGGACCCGTCCGGCTGGACACCCGTGGCCGTCATCAGCCGGGGCATCCTTCGCGCCATCGAATGATGGTGCACAATTCGAGGTCATGATGCGCGCAGCAACCACCACGACCGTCCCGACCCGTCGCGTCCGCGTCGCCATCGTCGGTGCCGGGTTCAGCGGGATCGCCATGGCGCTCGCCCTCGAGCGCGCGGGCCACCTCGACGACGCCGTCATCATCGACGCGGCGGACGAGTTCGGGGGGACGTGGCGCGACAACACCTACCCGGGAGCGGCCTGTGACGTGCCCTCCCACCTGTACTCGCTGCGGGACGAGGAGTACGACTGGCCGCAGTTCTACTCCGGGCAGGGCGCCATCCAGGACTACATCCTCGACGTCGTCGCCCGCCACGACCTCCGCCGGCACGCCCGACTCGGCACCGGCGTGTCCCGCCAGGAGTGGGACGACGCGACGGCCACGTGGACCCTCACCCTCGAGGACGGCGAGGAGATCGAGGCGGAGGTCGTCGTCAACGGCCTGGGCCCGCTGCGACGCCAGGTCCTGCCGTCGATCCCCGGGCGGGAGCGGTTCGAGGGACCGGCGTTCCACTCCTCGGAGTGGGACCCCGACGTCGATGTCACCGGCAAGCGGGTCGGCATCATCGGCACCGGCGCGTCGGCGATCCAGATCGTCCCGGCGGTCGCCGACCAGGTCGCGCACCTCACGGTCTTCCAGCGCACCCCGTCCTGGGTCCTCCCGCGCGTCGAGCGGACCTTCTCCCCCGCCGAGCGCTGGCTGCTGCGCACCGTGCCGGGCGCCCAGCGGGCGGTGCGCACGACGGTCAACCTCATCGTCGAGCACGTCGTCTACCGGATCCTCGCCCTCGACGAGCGCGCCCAGCGCCGCGCCATCGCGCTCGGCACCAAGAACATCGAGCGGTCGATCCGCGACCCCGAGCTGCGCCGCGCGGTCACCCCCTCGCTGACCCCGGGCTGCAAGCGGATCATGTTCTCGAACAGCTACTACGCCGCCCTCGACCAGCCCCACGTGGACCTGGACACCACCGGGATCGCCGAGATCACCCCGACCGGCGTGGTGCTGGGTGACGGCACCGCCATCGACCTCGACGTCCTCGTCTACTCGACCGGCTTCGACCCGCACCACTTCTGGTACCCGATGGACATCGTGGGCCAAGGCGGGGTGAAGCTGCAGGACCACTGGGCCGAGGCGGGAACCGCCTACATGGGCACCACCACCCCCCGGTTCCCCAACCTCTTCTTCCTGCTCGGGCCCAACACCGGCACCGGCCACAACTCCGTCGTGCTCATGGCCGAGGCGCAGGCCGACTACGTCATGGGCGCCCTCGAGTACCTCCGGTCGGGGGCCGCGGCGTGGCTGGCGCCCACCGACGCCGCGACCGAGGCGTACGCCGAGGAGATGGCCCGGCGCCACGAGGACCTGGTCTGGGCGTCGGGGTGCGGGTCGTGGTACCTGAACGAGTCCGGCGTCAACGACACCATCTACCCCGGGCCGGTCCGCGACTTCCAGCGCCGCCTGGCCCGCTTCGACGTCGAGGCCTACGACACCGGGGTGCGCTGAGGGGGCCGGCCGCGACGGTCGCCCCCCGAGCTAGCCTCGGTGACATGCTCGCCGCGGTGGTCATCGCACTGGTGGTCGCGCTCGCCGGCGGCGGGTCCCCCGTGGTGCCCGCGCCCGGTGCTCAGGCACGGCAGCCGGTGTCCGTCGGCGACCGGGGCGCGGTCGACCGGGTGCAGGCGCGGCCGGACGCCGACGCCGCCGGCGAGGACGCGTTCACCGCGCCCGAATCCGCCCAGCACGCCATCGACACCCCGCACTTCCGCCTCCACTGGACCTCCGAGACCGACGACGCGACGACCCCGCAGTTCGTCAAGCTCGCCGCGGAGGTCTTCGAGGAGGTGTGGGACGTCCAGGTCGACGAGCTGGGCTGGCCCGCACCCCTGCCGGACGACGGGCTCGGCGGCAACGACCTCGTCGACGTGTACTTCGTCGACCACGGCGACGGGGCGTACGGCTACGCCGCGGCGGACCTCGAATCGGTGTGCCGGCAGTGCGACGGCGCGCACGGCTACCTGGTGCTCGACAACGACTACGTCGGCTTCGCCCCGGATCCCGAGGGTGCGCTGCGCTCCACGGCGGCGCACGAGTTCAGCCACCTCGTCCAGTTCGGGATGGCCTACTACGGCGAGGCGTGGGCGTACGAGGCGACGGCGGTCTGGCTCGAGCGGGCGACGTTCGGGGACGTCGACGCCCGGACCCAGTACCTGGTCGACTTCGCGGCCCACCCCGACCTGCCGCTGACCGACTTCGGCACCGACAGCGGCGGGTTCGACCGGTCCTACGGCGCGTACGTGTGGAACGTGTGGCTCGCCGACCGGTTCGGCGCGTCGATCGTCCGGGAGGCGTGGGAGGCCGCCGCCGCGACGGACCACCACGTGATGGGCGGCTACGCCACCGCCCTCGCCGCGCGGGGCAGCCTCCTCGAGCGGGAGCTGGTCGCCTTCACCGCGGCCACGGCCGCGTGGGAGGACGGCGGGTTCCCCGGCGAGCCCACCGCCTACCCGGCGGTCTCCCGCGCCGGGCCGTTGGCCTCGGGCACCACGACGACGCTGGTCGTGGACCACACCGCGGCGCACGTCGCGGACGTCCAGGCCGACGGGGAGGAGGTGGTGGTGACGGTGCGCGGACCCAAGTTCGTGGCGGGTGGCATCGCACTGGTGGCGTCCGCCGGCGGCGAGGTCCTGACCAGCGTCGACGACACCCTCTTCGACGGCGAGGCCAGCGTGACCCTGCCGGCGACGGCCGGCGTCGAGTCGGTCACGCTCGTGGTCGTGAACGCGGACCCCGCGCTGGCGGAGCCCAAGCCGCCGGGCACCGACCGTCCCCGCTACCTGTTCGACGACGTGGAGTACCTCGTCGGCGTCGACGTCGACCCCGGACGGCCGGTGAAGCGCTGAGCTGTGACGAACTGCTGACGCGCGGTGCGACCAAGCGCTCACAGGTCGGAGACGTGCGTTACAGTCCGCCCCGTCACGACGACCACGAGGGATCCATCACATGAGCGACCAGGGTTGGAACAACCCGCCCGACAGCGGCTCCGGCGGCCAGCAGGGCTGGGGCGCGCCGCCCCCGCCCCAGTCCGGCGGCGACCAGTGGGGGCAGCAGCCCCCGCCGCCGCAGACGCCCGGCCAGTGGGGTCAGCAGCCCCCTCCCCCGCAGCCACCCGGCGGTGGCTGGAGCCAGCAGCCCCCTCCCCCGCAGGCCCCCGGGCAACCCGGCCAGCCCGGCCAGCCGGGCCAGTGGGGTCAGCAGCCCGCGCAGGGCGGGCAGTGGGGCCAGCAGCCGCAGGCGTCCAGCGGCCTCGACCCGAAGATCGCCGGCATCCTGGCCTACGTCCCCTTCGGCTGGCTCGGCGGCCTGGTGATCTACCTGGTCAACAAGGACCCGCTGTCGCGGTTCCACGGCGCCCAGTCGGTCCTGCTCGGCCTGGTGATCCTGGCCTTCTACATCGCCGCGGGGATCCTCGGCGGGGTCCTCGGGATCTTCCTCGACATCTTCGCCCTGCTCTTCTTCACCATCCTGTACCCGCTGGTGGGCCTCGGCTTCCTGGTGCTGTCGATCTACCTGGCGGTCCAGGGCTACAACGGCAACAAGGTCACGCTGCCGGTGATCGGGCCGATCGCCGAGCAGTGGGCGATGAAGTAGCCCGCCGCACCAGGGTTCAGAAGGACACCGGCGCGTCCCGCAGGCCAGCGAGGACGTCAAGGAAGGCCGACCGCGGCCACAGCTCCGCACCCATCCGCTCCAGGTGGTCGGTGTGGAGCTGGGCGTCGAGCAACCCGAACCCGCGGTCGGCCAGGTGGTCGTCGAGGGTCGCCAGAGCGATCTTCGACGCGTCGCGCTCCCGGTGGAACATCGACTCGCCGGTGAACACCCCGCCGATCGCGACCCCGTAGATGCCGCCCACCAAGCGGTCGCCGTCCCACACCTCGACGCTGTGGGCGTGCCCGAGCCGGTGGAGGGCGGCGTAGGCCTCCCGCATCGCCTGGGTGATCCACGTCCCCTCCCCCGGCCGGACCGCGCAGCCCCGCACCACCTGCTCGAACGAGGTGTCGGTCGTGGTCGAGAACCCGCTGGTCCGCATGCGCCGCCGCAACGACCTGGACCGGTGCACCCCGCCGACGGGGAACACCGCGCGGGGGTCCGGCGACCACCACCAGATCGATCCGCGCCCGTCGGGCCACGGGAAGATGCCCTGGCGGTAGGCCTCGACCAGCGTCGCGGGCCGGAGGTCGTCCCCGACCGCGAGGGGACCGTCCGGCGGCGCGGTGCGGGGGTCCGGGAAGATGGCGTGCACGGACCCCATCCTGCCGGGGCGGGTCGGGTGCGGGGTGGTCGTCGCGGCACGTCCTCGCGGATGGAATCGACATCTCCACCGTGTGGTCGGTCCGGGGCCGTGGATGGATTCGACAACGCCGGTGGCGTCACCCTCCCTCACGAGTTGATCCATCCCTCAGCAGTGTTCTCCGACCACTCACACCACGGCGCATCGCGGTGATGGTGTCCATTCCATCCCGGCGTGCCCCCCACGGGCTCGTCCGAGGATGTCGATTCCATCCATGGGGAGAGGGGGAGGGGTGGAGGGTCTGGAGGGGTGGAGGGTCCTGTCAGACCCCCATCGCGTGGACGCCGCCGTCGCAGTGGACGATCTCGCCGGTGACGGCCGGCATCCAGTCGCTCAGCAGGCCGCAGACGACCCGGCCGACCGGTTCGGCGTCGGTGACGTCCCAGCCGAGCGGGGCGCGGTCGCCCCAGGTGTCCTCGAAGGACGTGAACCCCTCGATCTGGCGTGCCGCCATCGTCTTGAGCGGGCCGGCGGCGACCAGGTTCACGCGGGTGCCCTGGCCGCCGAGCTCCCGGGCGGTGTACCGGCAGGCGCTCTCGAGGCCGGCCTTCGCCACGCCCATCCAGTCGTAGGACGGCCACGCGACGGTCGCGTCGAAGTCCAACCCGACGTAGGAGCCGCCGCCCGCCGCCGCGAGCAGCGGGGCGAACGCCCTGCCGAGGGTGGCGAAGGAGTAGGTGCTGACGCGCACGGCGGTCGCGACGTCCTCCCACGGGGTGGCGAGGAAGTCCCCGCCGATCGCGCTGGCCGGCGCGAAGCCGATGGCGTGGACCAGCCCGTCGAGCGCGCCCCAGCGGGCGTCGAGGTCGTCCACGACGGCGGCGATCTGGTCGTCGTCGGTGGCGTCCATCTCGAGCACCGGCGGCTCGGTGGGCAGGCGGCCGGCCACGCGCTGGGTCAGGCGCATGCCCTTGCCGAAGCCGGTGAGCACCACCTCGGCGCCCTGGGACTGGGCCAGCCGGGCGGTCGCGAACGCGATCGAGGCCTCGGTCAGGACGCCGGTGACGAGCAGACGCTTGCCGGCCAGCAGGCCGGTGGGGGTGTCGGGCATCTGCGCGGCGCTCACTGCGGCAGGTTGTCGTGGCGGAAGCCCGGCTCGATCGCGCCGCGGAGCGCCGCCAGGGTGCCGGCGACCACCGACCGGGTGTCGGCCGGGTCGATGATCTCGTCGACGCTGAGGATCTCCGCGGGCCGGTCGGGGCGCATCGCCTGGGCGCGGTAGTCCTCGACCAGCTGGGCGCGGCTGCTCGGGTCGGCGGCGATGGCCTTGCGGTGCAGCACGTCGACGGCGCCCTCGGCCCCCATGACCGCGATCTCCGCGCCTGGCCAGCTGAAGACGGCGTCGGCGCCGATCTCCCGTGAGTTCATGACGATGTACGCGCCGCCGAAGGCCTTCCGCAGGATCACCGACACCCGGGGGACGGTCGCCTCGGCGAAGGCGTAGAGCAGCTTGGCGCCCTTGCGGATGATCCCGGAGGACTCCTGGCCGGTGCCGGGCAGGAACCCCGGGACGTCGACGAGCACCACCAGGGGGAGGCCGAAGGCGTCGCACATCCGCACGAACCTGGCGCCCTTCTCGCTGGCGGCGATGTCGAGGCAGCCGGCGAGCACCGACGGCTGGTTGGCGACGACGCCGACGGGGCTGCCGTCGATCCGGGCGAAGGCGGTCACCAGGTTGCGGGCGTGCCCGGCGGACAGCTCGAGCACCGAGTCGGCGTCGACCACCCCGCGGATCACGTCGCGCACGTCGTAGGGCTGGCGGTGGTCGTCCGGGACCGCTGCGGTGCCGGACGGCGGTCGCGGAGGGGCGAGGGGCAGGTCGTCCCACGCCGAGGACGGCAGGTAGCCGAGCACCTGGCGGGCCAGCGCCAGCGCGTCGTCGGTGTCGTCGGCGACCAGGTGGGCGACGCCCGAGGTGGTGCTGTGCACGTCGGCGCCGCCCAGGTCGCCCAGGCTGACGTCTTCGAACGTGACCGCCTTCACGACCCGCGGCCCGGTGACGAACATGTGCGCGCGGTCGCGGGCCATGATCACGATGTCGGTCAGAGCCGGGGAGTACACCGCACCGCCGGCGCACGGCCCCAGCACGACCGAGATCTGCGGGATGCGGCCGGACGCCCGCACGTTGCGGAAGAAGATCTTCCCGTAGCCGTCGAGGGAGGCGATGCCCTCCTGGATCCGTGCCCCGCCGCTGTCGAGCAGGCCGATGACGGGGGTCCGGGCGCGTGCGGCGCGATCCATCACCATCGCGATCTTCTGGGCGTGGACGGGGCCGAGCGATCCGCCCAGGGCAGTCGGGTCCTGGGCGAACAGCCCGACGGTCCGCCCGTCGATGCCCACGGTGCCGGTGACGACCCCGTCGCCGTCGGGCCGCTTCGCGTCGAGCCCGAAGGCGGTCGTCTGGTGCCGCGCGGTCGAGCCGAACTCGATGAACGAGCCGGGATCGGCGACCGCGTCGATGCGTGCGCGAGCGTCGGGCCGGGTGGCGGTGGTGCTGGTGGCGCTCATGGGTCGGGGGACCTCGTCGGTGGTGGGTGCGGGGCCGTCAGGCCTGCGTGAGGGCGAGCACGGCGTTCTGGCCGCCGAAGCCGAAGGAGTCGCTGATCGCGACCTCGACCGCGGCGTCGCGGGGGGCCTTGGCGACGACGTCGACCTCGACCTCGGGGTCCTGGCTGTCCAGGTTGGCGGTGGGCGGGATGACGCCCCGGTGGATCGCGAGGGCGCTGAAGGCCGCCTCGATCGCGCCGGCGCCGCCGAGCGCGTGGCCGGTGACGCCCTTGGTGGAGGTGACGGCCGGGCCGTGGGGCATCACGCGTCGGATCATCCGGGCCTCGCTGACGTCGTTCAGCGGTGTCGAGGTCCCGTGGGCGTTGACGTGGTCGACGTCGGCTGGTGACAGGTCCGCGTCGGCGAGCGCGGCGCGGACCGCGGCCTCGCCGCCCTGGCCCTGGGGGTCGGGGGCGGTCACGTGGTGGCCGTCGGCGCTGGCGCCGTAGCCGGCGAGGCGGGCGTAGCGGCGGACGCCGCGGGCGCTCGCGTCGGCGGCCCGCTCGAGGATCAGGACGCCGGCGGCCTCGGCGATGACGAAGCCGTCGCGGTCGACGTCGAAGGGACGCGACGCCCGGGCGGGGTCGTCCACCCGGTTCGACAGGGCGGTCATGTTGGCGAAGCCGGCGACCGACAGCGGCGTGATGCCGGCCTCGGTCCCGCCGGCGATGACGATGTCGCAGCGGCCGAGCCGCAGCATGTCGAGGGCGGTCCCGATGGCCGTCGCACCCGACGCGCACGCGGTGGCCGTGGCCAGGTTGGGCCCGTGGGCGCTGAACGCCATCGCGACGTGGCCCGCCGCCATGTTCGGGATCATCCGGGGGATGAGGTGCGGCGACACGCGGCTGTGGCCGCGCTCGAGCAGGACGGAGTGCTGCTCCTCCCAGGTCGGGGCGCCGCCCATGCCGCAGCCGATGACCACGCCGACGCGGGCGCCGTCCCAGGTGTCGGCGTCGAGTTCGGCGTCGGCGATGGCCTCGGCGGCGGCGACGAGCGTGAGCTGCACGAAGCGGTCGAGCTTCCGCGCGCGGCGGCCGAGGTGCTCGGTGCCGTCGAAGTCGGGGATCCGGCAGGACATGGTGACGTCGAGGCCCTCGAGGGCGGGGTCGGTTGCGGCCGTCCCCTCCCCGCGCAGGACGGCGTCCCAGGACGCCTCCCGGCCCACGCCACCCGGGGTCACCAGGCCGATGCCGGTGACCGCGACGTCAGGTGTGGTGCGCTCAGACACTGGCGCCCTTGGACTCGAGCAGCGTGACGGCGTCGCCGACGGTCTTCAGCTCGGCGGCCTCGTCGTCGCTGATCTTCACGCCGAGCTCGTCCTCGGCGGCCATCGAGAACTCCACCAGGTCGAGGGAGTCGAGGTCGAGCGCCTCGAAGGTCGCCTCGCGGCTGATCTCGTCGGGGGCGATGCCGAACTTGTCGTCGAGCATCGACACGATCTTGTCGTACACGGTCATGGGTCTCTCCTGTGGGTGTCGCGGTGCGGCGCGGCCGGTCGGCCGCGCGGGGTGGCACCGTCCGGTGCCGGTGGTGTGGCGGGTTGGGTGGTGGGCGGTGTGCTCAGGCGATCGGCAGGTCGGGCCAGGTGAGCGTCGTCGACCCCCACGTCAGGCCGCCGCCGAAGGCGGTCAGCAGGACCTTGTCCCCTGCGGCGACGGCGCCGCGCTCGTGGGCGTGGGCCATCGCGATGGGGATGGAGGCCGCAGAGGTGTTGCCGACGGCGTCGATGTTCACGACGCTGCGGGCCGTGTCGACGCCGAGCTCGTGGCAGAGGCCGTCGAGGATCCGGACGTTCGCCTGGTGGCCGATGACCGCGTCGACGTCGTCCACGGCCCAGCCGCGGCGCGCGAGGGCGGCACGGCTGGAGGCGGCCATCGTGGGGATGGCGCGGCGGTACACCGCGCGGCCGTCCATCACGAGGTAGTCGTCGCGGGTCACCGGTCGGCCGGGGGTGAGGGGTGCGCGGCCCGCACCGCCGTCGACCCGGATCAGGTCGCTGTCCTCGCCGTCGGCGCCGAGGTCGAAGGGACCGAAGGCCCCGGGCTCGTCGGGCGGCCCGGCGCGGACCCCGACGGCGCCGGCGCCGTCGCCGAAGATCACCGCGGTGTTGCGGTCGGTCGGGTACAGGACCTCGCTCATCACCTCGGTGCCGATGACCAGCACCCGGCGGGCCGTCCCGGCCGCGATCAGGCCCTGTGCGGTCGCGGCCGCGTACACGAAGCCGCTGCAGATGGCGGCCACGTCGAAGGCGGCGACCCGGCCGAGGCCGAGGGCCGCGGCGACGTCGGGCGCGGTCGCCGGGCAGCGGCGATCCGGGGTCATCGTGGCCAGCACGACCGCGTCGACGTCGGTGGCGCCGTCCGCGGTCGCCTTGAGGGCCTCGCGGCTGGCCTCGACCGCCAGGTGGAGGGAGGTCTCACCGGGCGCGGCGCGCCGGCGCTCGCGGATCCCCGTGCGGGTCCGGATCCACTCGTCAGAGGTGTCCATCACCTCGGACAGGTCGTCGTTGGTGACCACCTGGGCCGGGAGGTGGGCCCCCACACCGGTCAGGACCATGGCCGGCACGCCGGTCATGTGCGCTCGCCTCTGCGGGGCGTCGAGGCGGGGCTCAGCGGACGGCGTCCGCGGTGTCCTGGTCGGTCAGGTCGACCGTGGCGCCCTCGAGCCCCGTCGGCGCGACGCGTTCGAGGTAGGCGAGTCCCTGGCCGAGCCCGACCAGCTGACCCGGGCGGGCCAGCAGCTCCTTCAGCGTGGCGCCGACCGGTGCGACGACCGCGTCCGCACGGCCGTTGCCGCCCGTGATGTGCCCGATCAGGTCGCCGGGGTTGACGGTCGCGGGGACCTCGACGGCCGGCGCGAAGCGCCCGGTCGACGGGGCGACGGCGATCGACATGCGGTCGGCGACCGTGCCGACGAAGAGGTCGATCTGGTCGTCCTGCGGGATGTCGGTGACGACGTCGAACATGCGTGGGTGCCCTCCATGTGTGGTGCTGGTCTCCCACATTCATTGACATTGACGTCAATGTCAACTTGCGGTTCCCGACCGATCGGCCAGGCACCTCAGACCATGGGGCACGAACCGCCTCCGGTGTGCAACCGGACGGTAAAGACCACGTGTCCTCAGCCCTGTTACCCGCGGCAACGTGGCCGGCCGGGCGACCGGTCCCCCCTCCCCCTCCGACGAGCTACCCGGGGAGCTCGATGCCGCGGTCGCGGACGCCGCTCGAGTGGACGGCCACGTGGCAGGCGCGGCAGACCGGCTCGTAGCGCACCCGGTCGCCGGTCACGTCCCCCACCATGACCTGGTCGCCGTCGGTCACCATCACCCCGTCGATCAGCCGGGCGTTCAGCGTGGCGAACTCCCCGCAGGCGCACAGGGGCCCGGTGGGCAGCGCGACCAGCCGGTCCGCCAGCTCCACCAGGCGGGCCGACGCGGGGAACAGCCGGGTCCGGAAGTCGGTCAGCAGGCCGAAGGCCTCCACGACCACGTCGAGGTCGTCGGCCACGCGGGCCAGCTGCTCGATCTGGGTCGGGGTGAAGAAGTGGGCCTCGTCCGCCACGACGTGGCGGACCCCGTCCTCGGCGACCGCACGGGAGATCATGTCCCACAGGTCCGTCTGGTCGTCGATGACGTCGGCCGGCGCGGAGACGCCGAGGCGGGAGGCGACCACGCCGGACTCCCGCGGCTGCATCACGATCAGCATGCCGTTGAGCCCCCGCGCGCCGACGTGGTGGTGGCGCACGAGCGCGGCGAGGCTCTTGCCCCCACCCATCGGTGAGTACGAGAACGTCAACGAGGCCACGACGACCCTTCCCTGCTCGGCTGCGGCCGCGGTCCGCGGCCGATCCGATGCTCGCACGTCGACCCGCCGTCGCCGTGGAGGCGACACGGTCGATCGTGCGGGTGCTCAGCCGCCGATCAACGGGGTGAGGGGCGCGAGCGCCTCGCGCAGGAAGGCGGGGATCGGCCGCTTGCCGGACCCGTCGGTGGCGACGACGACGTACGTGGTCCGGCCGGTCACGCGCTCCTCGGACCCCACCCGGACGCTGAAGTCGAGGTCGAAGGACGTCGTGCCGAACCGCGACGCGGCGACGGCGACCTCGACGGGTTCGAGCCAGCGGACGGCCTGGCGCCAGGTCGTCTGGTTGTGGATGAGCTGGACGTCGTAGCCGCGGGCCATCATCGACTCGTACGCGAGCCCGCGGTGGGCGAGGAAGTGCATCATCGCCTGGTCGAACCATGTGAGGTACCAGCCGTTGAACACGACGCCCTGCTGGTCCACCTCCATGTAGCGGACCTCGACGGGGTAGGTGAACGGGGCCTCGCCGGCGGGGGTTCGGGTGGTGTCCATGGGGCGGGATTAGAGCACGGGCACGGTCGAGCGACCGCCACCCCGGCACCAGGATCGGCCACTAGGATCGGCCGCCATGCCTGTCCCCACCGACTCCGTCATCGCCGCCGTCGACGCCGGCCAGGACGCGGCCCGCCGCGACCTCGAGGCCCTGTGCCGCATCCCGTCGGTCGCGTTCCCGGGCTACGACCCCGCGCCGGTCGCGGCGTCCGCCGACGCGGTCGCCGCCCTGCTCGAGCGCGCCGGCCTCCACGGCGTCCGACAGCTCGCCGCGGACGGCTCGCCGCCGGCGGTGTACGGCGAGCGGACCGACGCTGGTGCCGGTGCGCCGACGGTCCTGCTGTACGCCCACCACGACGTGCAGCCCGCAGGTCCCGAGGAGGAGTGGACCTCTCCCCCCTTCGAGCCCACCGAGCGGGACGGGCGGCTCTACGGCCGCGGGTGCGCCGACGACAAGGCCGGGGTGGTGGCCCACGCCTCCGCGGTGGCGGCGTGGGTCGAGGCCGCCGGCGCCCCGCCGGTCAACGTGAAGGTCATCATCGAGGGCGAGGAGGAGCTCGGCTCCCCGCACCTGGACGCGTTCCTCGCCGACCACGGCGACCTGCTCGCCGCGGATGCCGTGGTCGTGGCCGACCTGGTCAACTGGCGCGTCGGCACCCCGTCCCTCACCTACCTGCTGCGCGGCATGGTCGACGTCACCGTGACCGTCGAGTCCGCCGGCCACGCCGTCCACAGCGGGATGTACGGCGGGCCGGTCCCCGACCCCCTCACCGCGCTGGCCAAGCTGCTCGCCGACCTCACCGACTCCCACGGCGCGGTGACGATCCCGGCCCTGCGGGAGGGGTTGCGGCCACCGCGGCCCCTCGAGGCCGAGCGGCTGGCGGCGCTCGACTTCGACGAGCGCCGTTTCAGGGACGAGTCGGGCCTGCTCGACGGCGTGCCGCTCGGCGGTGACCCGCACCTGCCGCCCCTCCAGCGGATCTGGATGGAGCCAAGCCTGACCGTCCTCGGCATCGACGCCCCGACGACCGCCACGGCGAGCAACAGCATCCAACCCCGGGCGCGCGCCAAGCTGGGCCTGCGGGTCGGACCGGGTCAGGACGCCCGCGCGGTCCGCGACGCGCTGGTGCGCCACCTCGAGGCCCAGTCGCCGCTCGGGCTGCGGGTCAGCGCGACCCCCGGCGCGGCCGGCGAGCCCTACGAGGCCGACGTCGACCACCCGGCCGCCCGGGCGATGCTCGACGCGCTGGCCGAGGGGTACGGCACCGACCCGGTCCTCATGGGGTGCGGCGGGTCGATCCCGCTGCTCGAGCCCCTCCAGTCACGCCACCCCGACGCGACCATGCTGCTGGTCGGGGTCGAGGACCCGGATTCGCGGGCACACGGGATCGATGAGTCGCTGCACCTGGCCGACTGGCACGCCGCCCGCCGTTCCGTCGCGCACCTGTTGGGGAAGATCGCCGGCAGATGAC
Source organism: Euzebya sp. (assembly GCF_964222135.1). Lineage (NCBI taxonomy): Bacteria > Bacillati > Actinomycetota > Nitriliruptoria > Euzebyales > Euzebyaceae > Euzebya > Euzebya sp. Next base: position 22,644 of record NZ_CAXQBR010000064.1, on the reverse strand, counting down.
CCGGAAGTCCGAGTACGAGGCCGCGTACTTCACGCTCCTCCGCGCGCGCGAGGAGCTCGACCACCTGCGCCGCTACGCGGAGTTCCTCGACGAGGAGCTCGCCCGGCTCGCCACCTTCGCCCGCACCGTCGACGACGCCCCTGAGGTCGTGCCCGAGAAGTTCCGCAAGTTGGTCGACTCGACCGCCAAGCCCCTGGTGGAGGCGGTCGGCCGGCGCCGCGCGATCGTCCTCGGCGAGCGGGACCGGATCCCCGAGCGGATCAGCGCCCAGGAGGCGTTCGTCACCGAGTGCGAGGAGGAGCTGGCGGCCCTCCGCTGACCCGCCGGCCTACTCCTCGGCCGGGACGATCACACCGCGTCCCCTGCGGGGACGACGTCCTCGAACCGCAGCACCAGGTCGTTCGGCTGCACGGTCAGGCTGACCTCGTCGCGGGGTGCCCACAGGGGGATGCAGTCGCCCTGGCCGGCGTGGCCGCAGAGGCACACGACGAGCTGGCCGTCAGGGGTCATGCCGATCAGCTGGCGGGCGTAGCTGAGCAGCTCGGTCATCGTGACCTCCCCGCCCATGCGCCGGGAGTACGCCATCGCCCACCGGGATTCCGGACGGCCGAAGATGGCGAGCGCCGCACCCGGGTACAGCTTCGTGACCGCGCCGAGCGAGCGGACGCCGCCGGCGATGATCGTGTCCTGCTTCGGCTGCTTGCCGATCCGCGCCCCGACGACCGGCTCCGCCAGGCCACCGGGGAGATCGCTGAGGTCGTAGTTGCCGGCCGCCTGGGCAGCCTTCTGGCGGTCGATCTCGACCTCGTAGACCTGCTTGGTCGCCACCGTCTGCTGCTCCCTGCTGTCGTCGACGTCCGACCCGCCGGGGCGGGCCGGGGGAACTGTAGCCGGATGCCCCGCCGGTGCTCAGCGGCACTCGAGCCAGGCGACGACCTCCGATGCGGGCCGGTCCTCGCTGCCGGGCTCGCGGACCAGGCCGAGGGCCACGTCCCGGCCGACGTCCCCGGGGTCGAGGCACGTCGGGTAGCCGTCGTCGGCGACCGCTCGCTGCCACGGCGCGTCCTCCCCGTCCCCGTCGCCGTCGGCGGTGTCGCGCCACAGGACCCCGACGATGCCGTAGCCGATCTCGGACTCAGCCGCCGGCTCGGAGAGCTGGATCGCGCTGCCGGTGTCGTCGATGGCGCCGACGACCCCCTCGACCACCCTCGTGGTCACCGCGGCCTCCGCCGAGCTCTCGGCGGGGACCGGCTCGTCGGTGGAGCCCGGTTGGTCCCACGTCAGCGTCGTCAGGGCGCCGAACACCGCGCCGATGGCGAGCAGCGCCACCGGTTGCCACGGGGGCAGGCGTCGGAGCCGCCTCGGCTGGGCGTCCGCACCGGGGTCGCTGATCGTCTGTCGGTCCACACCTCTCCCATCGGCAGCTGTGACGGCCGGGCAACCGTACGGTCGGGTGGGTCCCCGGTCAGGTGAGGGCCCGGACGGCGGCTGTCGCCGCGGCGGCGATCAGGACGACGCCGATGAACGGCACGCGCAGGCGGAGCGCGGCCGCGGCGGCCAGCAGGCCGACGAGTCGCGCGTCGACCGTGAGCGCGCGGCCGTCGGCCACCGTCGAGCTCAGGGTCAGGCCGGCCAGCAGCGCGGCGGGCAGCAGCACGGCCAGGCGGGTGACCATGGCGGGCAGTTCCCGCCCGCCGAGCAGGACCGGGCCGGCCGCCTTCAGCGCGTACGTGCCGGCGAACAGGCCGACCAGGACGACGGTCGCCGTCACGGTCGACCTCCGGCAGGGTCGGCGGGAGCCGGGGCACGGGGCAGCAGGGCGGCGAAGGCGGCCAGCAGGATCGGGACGCCCGGCGGGGTGAGGGGGATGGCGACGAGGGTGATCGTGGCGCCGACGACCGCCACCCGCCGCTGGTGGGGGTCCTGCAGGCGCGGCCACAGCAGCGCGAGGAACGCCGCGGGGATCGTGGCGTCGATCCCGAGGTCGGTCACCAGCGTGCCGGTGTCCGGCAGGGCGACGGCTCCGAGGACCGTCGAGGCGTTCCAGGTGAGGTACACCCCTCCCCCGCCGAGCAGGTACCCGATGCGGCGCGTCCGCGGCGTCGACCCGGCGGTGCCGACGGCCATCGCCTCGTCGATCATGAGCTGGGACTCGAGGGCGCGGCGCCACAGCGGACCGCCCAGGTCCGGGGCGAGCGTCACGCCGAACGCGAGGGACCGCGCGTTCAGCAGCAGCCCGGCGGCGATCGCCGCAGCCGCCGACCCGCCGTCGGCCAGGACGCTCACGGCCGCGAACTGGGCGCTGCCCGTGAAGACCGCGGCGGAGAAGCCGACGGTCTGCCACAGGGCCAGGCCGGCGCTCGCGGCGAGCGCCCCGAAGGCCACCCCGACCGGGGCGACCGCGAGCGCGATCGACGCGGCCTGGCGCTGCAGGCGCTGGACCTCGGTGCGCTCGGCCGTCTCCACCACCCGCGGAGTCTGCGGTGGCCGGTGGGGCCAATCAGGCGTCCACCGGCCGGACCGGCGTCACTCGGTGGCGGCGGGCTCCGGCGACCCGGCGGGGGCGGGGCCGCCGCCGAGGCCCTGGACGACCTCCTCGAGCGGGGTGACCTGGTCCGCTGCGGGGACCTGGACGTCGAGCGGGGCGTCGTAGTCGTCGAAGGTGATCGTGGTCACCACCTCGCCGGCGCCCTGCACCTCGACGGTCTGGCGCTGCTGGCGGACGCGGTCGTCGCCGTCGATCCACACCTCAGCGGTGATCGTGTCGTCGCCGAGCTGGGCCTGGAGCTGCTCGAGCGCCTCGCGGGCCTCCCCCTCCAGGGACTCGAGGCCGGAGGAGAAGTCGACGGTGTAGCGGTAGTGGGTGGTGTCGACGCCGGCGACCTGCTCGGTGCCGACCTCCCGGACGTCCTCGGCGGCGCTGAGGAACGCGAACTGGACCGCCGGGTCGTCCGCGCCCTGCTGCAGCGCCTCGAACCCGGGGATCGGGGTGGCCTCGGTGTCGACCGACACCCACTCGGTCGGCGCGGGCAGGACCTCCGACGGGAACCGGTAGTAGATGACGGTGTCGTCGAGCACCATGTCGAAGGACTGCTCGGTCCCGTCGGCGCCCGGCAGCGTCGCGGTCGCGTTGCCGCGGAGGGGCGGGGTCGTCGTGAACGTCCCGGTGGTCGTGAACGTCTGGCCCTGCACCTCCTGGACCGAGGTCGACGTCACGGTGTCCGCCTCGAGGGACGCCTGCGCGGCGTCGAGCAGGACCTGGCGGTCAGCCGGCGTCCCCTCCGCGACGGACTCCGAGCCCTCCTCGGCCGGCGGTGTGGCGGACTCCGTCGTCGATCCGGTGGCCGGGGTCTCGGTGGCCGGGGTCTCGGTGACGTCGTCGGCCACCGCCTCGCTGGCCTCCGTGGCCGGGGTCTCGGTCACGTCCTCGGCGGTCTCGGCGTCGTCGCCGGTGCAGGCGGCGAGCACCACCAGCAGGGCGAGCAGCAGTGCGGTCGTCCTCATGGGTCTCACGGGTTCTCCTGTCGTGGTGGGCAGGCGTGGTGGGCAGGCACGGCGTCGTCGGTCAGGTCGTGCCCGGTGGTCGGCGACCGGTAACCCCCGGTCACGCCGACGGGCCGCCCGGGGGTGCCGGGCGGCCCGCGGTGTGGAGTCGATCAGCTGCTGGCGCCGTCAGCGTCGACGGGGTCCTCGGTGGGGAACCCCTCGGTCGTCTCGGTCTCGGTGGGCTCGGTGGGGGTCTCGGACTCGGTCGGGGTCTCGGACTCCGTCGGCTCCTCCGAGCCGGTGTCGCCGCCGGCGGCCGCGACGGCCTCGTCGAGCACGTCGGCGCAGACGGCGGTGTCGCCACCCAGGGCGACGACGCGGTCGGGGGCCAGGCGGGCGATCTCCTCGGTCACGACGTCGGGGATGGTGTCGCAGGAGGGGACGAGCAGGATCGGGCCGGTGGTCAGCGCGCCGGCCGACAGGCTGTCGGGGAACTCGTCGGCGCGGGCGATGAAGACGTCGTCGGCGCCGTCGGGGTAGGCCTCCTGGCTGATGGAGACGGAGGTCTCGAACCGGGTCTCGCCGCCGAGGCGGTCGCCCTCGACCTCACCCTCGCCCGGCAGCCCGGGCAGGCCCGGCTCCTCGGACTCGGTCTCGGTCTCGGTGACCGTCTCGCTCGGATCGGGGGACTCGGTCGGGAGGATCTGGGACACGGCCGGGTTGGCGAACAGCGCGAAGCCGACGACGACGGTCAGGGCGACCGCGATGCCGGACAGCGCGGAGCGGGCAGGACGGGACATCAGGGGGGTCCTTTCTGTTGCGGTCCACCCGTCCTAATCGCGGGGCCCCCGACCGGCTCCCGTCCGACGAGCCGTTGGTGAGCCGGGCAGGTCAGTCGCGAGATCGCGTCCGGACCTGGCCGATCGACACGTAGCCCTCGGCCTCGAGGCGACGTCGGAGGCCAGCGTGGACACGGGCGGCGAAGGCGGGGCCGCCGTAGACCATGCCGGTGTAGGCCTGCACGAGCGTCGCGCCGGCGGCCAGGCGGTCCCAGACGTCGTCCGCCGATGCCACCCCGCCGGCGGAGATGAGGACCAGGCGGTCGCCAACCCGCGCGTGGAGGCGCTCGAGGAGCTGGAGGGACCGCTCGCGCAGCGGCTCCCCCGACAACCCCCCCGCCCCCGCGGCGGCGACCTCCGCGGGGGCGGTGGCCAGCCCCTCCCGGGCGATCGTGGTGTTGGTGGCGATCAGGCCGTCCAGGCCGAGCTCGACGGCGAGGTCGGCGACCGCGTCGACGTCGTCGTCCGCCAGATCCGGCGCGATCTTCACCAGGACCGGCGGGGACGCGCCGGACGCGGCACGGGCGTCCAGCACGGCGGTGAGGACCGGCCGCAGCGCGTCGACGGCCTGCAGGTCGCGGAGCCCGGGGGTGTTCGGGGAGCTGACGTTCACGACCAGGTAGTCGGCGTGGGGGGCGAGCAGGCGGGCGCTGGTGGCGTAGTCCTCCGCGGCCGCGTCCGCGGGCGTCACCTTGCTCTTGCCGATGTTCGCGCCCACCACCGCGTCGTGCCCGGGGCGGCGACGGCGCCGGGAGAGGCGGACGGCTGCGGCGTGGGCGCCGTGGTTGTTGAACCCCATGCGGTTGATGAGCGCCCGGTCGCGGGGCAGGCGGTGCAGGCGCGGGCGGGGGTTGCCAGGTTGGGGTTCGGCGGTGACGGTGCCGACCTCCACGAAGTCGAAGCCGAACGCGGCCATCGCGTCGGGGACCTCGGCGTCCTTGTCGAACCCGGCGGCCAGGCCGAGCGGGCCCGGGAAGTCGATGCCCATGGCGCGCACCGCGAGGGAGGGGTCGGGACGTCCGACGACGGCTCTGACGAGGGCCAGCGCGGCGGGGAAGCGCTCCAGGAGCGCGAGGGCGCGAACCGTCCAGGTGTGCACCACCTCGGCGTCGAGGCGCGTGAGGACGTGGTCGAAGAGGGGGCGGTAGAGCACGGGGGCGCAGTATGCCGGTCGTCGCCGGGCGGCCGCCGGTCGGGGGCTCGGCTGCCGGGTGGGACGTCAGCCGTCGGGCGACCCGTCCGGGCCGAAGGGCGTGAACAGGGCTCGGACGTTGCGCGAGCCGGCCTGCAGGCCACCGGGTGTGGAGGTGGCCTGCAGCTCGACGGTGTGCGAGCCCGCCGCCACCTGCACCGCGCCGCCGGGGCTGCACCCGCCGGTCTGCCCGCCGAGCAGCTCCCCCGTCGTCGAGGCGACACCAGATCCGGTCACGACGACCCCGTCCAGGACGAGCTGGCAGCCGACCACCCGCACCCCGGTGACGGTCCCGCTCACGACCGCGGTCCCGTCGACGGCCAGCCACCCCGCGGTCGGGACGACGATGGTGGTGGACAGGATCGGTTCGAAGTCGAGGATGCCGGCCCCGATGGGCACCTGCGCGGTGGCGCTCGAGTGCGCGAGGCGCACGAGGTCACCGGCGGCGTACCCGTCCAGGGCGTCCGCGTCCTGGGCGCGCGCCGCGGTGTCGGCGGTGGTCGCGGTGTCGGCGGTGGCGGCGTGGGCCGCCTCCTCCGCGGCGACCGCCGTGCCGGCGCGGGGCAGGAAGGCGGCGGGGCGATCGGCGAGGATGGCGGCCAGCTCGCGGGCGGTGGCCAGCCGGGAGTCGCCGGCCGCCCGCTCGGTCGCGTAGCCCAGCTCCCCCACCGCGGTCGCCACTGACGGGCTGAGCGCAGCGGTGCCGCCCGCCAGCACGACCACGTCCGGGTTGAAGGCGGCCAGGCCCTCAGCGGCCTCTGCCGACAGGGTGGCCTGGTCGGTCAGCAGGACGATCCCCCCGAGCTGGCCCGCGACGGCCGACGCGGCCAGGGCGTCGACCGGGTTGTCGGCGCGGGCGAGGAAGGCGATGCGATCGGTCCCGCCCTGGCGGGTCCGGGCGACCGCGGTGCCGGTCACGGCCAAGAGCAGGATGACCAGCGCGAGGGCGGCGATCCCGCGGGCGGAGGGGTGGGGACGGGGCACGGGACCTCCCGGGTGCATGGGGTGCGGACTGGCGGAACCTACGCCCATCCCGGGATGCGCGCGCGGGCCTGGGTCAGCGCACGATCTCGTAGGAGGCGCGGAAGGCGTCGAACAGCGGTTCCTGGTCGGACCAGGCCGTCTCGCTGGTCTGGAAGTTGAGGGCGTAGCCGTACCGCTCCCCGCTGACGTTGAGGTTGTAGGCTCGCACCCCACCCCCGTCGGTGGCGTAGCGGTACTCCCACAGGGCCGCGGGCTGGCCGTCGAAGGTCGTGGGCTCCAGGCGGATCCGCTCGTAGCCGGGGTGGCTGGCGGCGAAGTCGGCCTCGTAGGCCTCCCAGTCGGCCAGCGGATCGGGGGCGGGGTCCTCGGTCCAGTCCAGGCGCAGGTACGCGGGAGATCCCGGGTCCTCGAGGTCGGTCCGGGTCTCGTCCAACCGCTCCGCTCGCCAGCCCGGGGGGTGCGCGACGGCGTACGGGGCGTGGTCGGGGGCGTAGGTCACCCAGTCGGCGGGGACGCCTTCGCCTCCCCCACCGGCCCCTCCCCCACCGGACGCCTCGGGCGCGGTCGCCGGCGGGTCGGTCGGACCTGTGCCGTCCGCCGCGGTGTCCGGCGGCGTGCCAGGGCCCCCAGCGGGTGGGGCCGGGACTGCGGCCGGGGCGGGGGCGGGGTCGTCGGTGACCGGCCTCTCGACGTCCGGCTGGTCGGAGCCCGGGACGTCGGGGTCCGGCGCGACGGCCGTGGCGGTGGCCCCGTCGGCGACGGCGTCCGGGACCGGGTCGTCCCGGTCGGTCAGGGCCACGCCCGCGATCACCGCAGCGACCACCACCAGGGTCAGGGCGGCGAGCGCGGGGACCAGCCGTCGACGACGGGATCCTCGGCGAAGGGCCGGCGCGAAGCCGTCCGGCCTGGCGGGGTGAGCCCCGGCCGACGTCGGCTCGGTGGAGGGTGCGGGGACGGGGGCCGCCGTCCCGGTCGCCTGCCGCGGACCCGCGGCTGCCTCGAGGAGGGCCCTGGCCGTCCGGCTGTCGGCCCTGGCCGCGGGATCGTGGACGAGCAACCCGTCGAGGGCCGGTGCCAGCGCGCCTGCCCGCTCGGTCGACCGCGGGGGTTCGTGGACCACGGCGTGCATGGTCGCGACGGCGCTTGGGCCCTCGTAGGGGGGCTGCCCCTCGACCGCGTGGTACAGCGTGGCACCCAGCGACCACAGGTCGGCGGCGGGTCCCACGTCGCGTTCGGTCGCCTGCTCCGGCGCCATGTAGGCGGGCGAGCCGATGACCGCGTCCGTCGCGGTCAGGCGGTCCTCGCCGACCACCACCGCCGTGCCGAAGTCGGTCAGCCGCACCGTGCCGGACGGGGCGACCAGGACGTTGCTCGGCTTGACGTCCCGGTGGACCACGCCGATCGCGTGCGCGGCGTCCAGCACGTCGAGGAGGTCGAGGCCGATCCGGGCGACGTCCCGAGGGTCGAGGGGCCCGTCGGCGGCGATGACCCGGGCGAGGTCCGGCGCCTCGACGAGCTCCATGATCAGGTGGGGACGGTCCTCGTGGGTGACGACGTCGTAGATGGACACCGCACCGGGGTGCTGGAGCCGTGCTGCGGCCCGCGCCTCTCGGAGCAGGCGCTCGCGCTGGAGGCCGTCGCCGCCACCGAGGTCGAGGGGTGCGGTGACGACCTTGACGGCGACCGGGCGGTCGAGGACCGTGTCGGTCCCCCGCCACACCTGCCCGACGCCACCGCGGCCGAGCAGCTCGTGCAGCTCGTAACGGCCAGCGACGCGGACACCCTCGGATGTGGACATCCCGGCGGTCCTACCCGCCTCGGGGTGCCGTGCACCCGTCGTCGGGCGCGACGGGTCACGTGGCGACGTCGACCAGCAGGGCGATCTCGCCGATGACCGCCGCCGCAGACCGCACCACGGGCACGGCGAGGACCGCCCCCGTCCCCTCCCCCAGCGCCAGGGCGAGGTCGATCAGCGGATCGAGCCCCAGGTCCTCGAGCGCCGCGGTGGCTCCCGGCTCGGCGGAGCGGTGGCCGGCGATGAGGACGTCCGCGGCCGCGGGGCACAGCCGCACCGTCGCCAGGGCCGCCGCGACGGCGATCACCCCGTCGAGGACCACCGGCACCCGCCGCGCGGCGGCGGCGAGGACCACACCGACCAGGGCGGCGTGCTCGGCGCCCCCGCGGGAGGCGAGGGTCGCGAGGGGATCGCGGTCCGCGCCGTGGCGGGCCAGCGCGCGACGGACGACCTCGGCCTTGTGCGCGATCACGTCGGGCGGGTTCGCCGCCCCCGGCCCGGTGACGTCGGCGGATGGGCGGCCGGTGAAGGCCGCGATCAGGCAGGCGGAGGCCGTCGTGTTCGCGATGCCGAGGTCCCCGGTGGCGATGAGGTCGGCGCCGTCGTCGATGCGGGCCGCCGTCAGGTCCGCGCCGGCGCGGACGGGGGACGTGCCCGCGATCCCGGCCAGTCGGACGCCCAGGTCGCCGAGCCGCCCGAGGCTTCCCGGCGGGACCGCCAGCGACGCGAGCCGCTCGGTGGCGGAGGCCGTCGCATCAGGATCGGCCGGTCGCACCGGGTCCACGAGGTCGTCGATCGCGGTGCGGGCGGGTCCGTCGGGCATGGTCGAGATCTCGTCGCAGGCGTGGGGGCGTCGGATGTGGCCACCCCCCGGCCCGCACCTGCACCTCGCCCGAGTGGCTCGCGGACCAGGAAGCCAGATCGCCGAGGGCCGGGCCGTCAGGCACCCGTGGGTCGATGACGGGGACGCCAGACCGGCCACCGGCCCGCCATGCACCCACGGGTCGATGGCGGGGACGCCCCACCGGCCACCCGCCCCGCGATGCGCCCGTGGGTCGATGGCGGGGACGCCACACCAGACCACACGCCCCGCGATGCGCCCGTGGGTCGATGACGGGGGTCAGTGCGGCCTGCCCCCAGAACCTGGTGCCGATGTGCGCGGACCGGGGGGCGGTCGCGCGTGCAGCACGGTCTCCTGCTGCTCCCGACGGGACTCAACACCCGCGCCGCCGGTGATGTGTGCTCCTGACGTGCCCGGCGGCGGCGACACGCTGCTCCTCCGCTGGATCGATCGGGCGGACCCGTCGCCCCCGTCGACGTACTGCGATGGTGCATGCCGAGGTCCGTCCTGGCGTGCGCTCCGAAGGGCCAGCTCTGATGCACCGTGCCCGCCGGTGGGCGGAGCGCGGCTGGCTACTGGTCGTCGTCCGTCTCACGGACGTGGACGAGCGGGGTCTTGTACGCGGTCCGCGGCATCGACCCGGGTGCGACGACGGTGACCGCGACCCTCACCTGCAGCCGCGCACGGACGTCGGCGGCGATCGCGGCGGCCACCTCGCGGTATCGGTCCGGTGCGAGGTCGTCGGACGCCTCGACATCCATCGGGATGGGGCCGTCGAAGCGGACCTGATCGGAGCCGTCCTTCCAGACCCGGATGCTCGGCTGCACGTCGTCGGCGAAGCCCTGCAGCACGACGTCCCGCAGCGAGGAGGGGAAGACGTTCATGCCCTTGTAGATCAGCATGTCGTCGGTCCGGCCGACGCAGCGGATGCGCGGAGAGGTCCGCCCGCACGCACATGACGTGGCCGTCACCAGCACGTGGTCGCGGGACCGGTAGCGCAGCGCCGGTGTGGCCTCGCGTGCGAAGGTGGTGTACACCGCCTCGCCGCGCACCCCTTCCTCCCACGCCCGCGGCTCGCCGGTGGCCGGATCGACCAGCTCGACGGCGACGGCCCGTTGGCCGCAGAAGTGCATGCCGCCACCGTCCTCGCACTCCGCCCACAGGCACGCGAGCACGTCGCCGAGACCCATGATCTCGCTCAGCACGTCGAGTCCCCACCCCTCGACGATCTTCTGGCGTATCTCCGGCTGTCCCAGGCCCGGCTCACCGCCGCCGAGCATCTTGCGGACCCCGATGTCCTTGGCCGGGATGCCCACCAGGTCCTCGCAGCGGTCGGTCAGGTAGGTGCCGAACGACGAGGTCGCCAGCACCGCGTCCACGCCCAGTGAGATCATCAGCTCGACGACGCGCTCGGTCGGCCACCCCCCGATCCAGGCCAGCCCGGCACCGATCCGGCGGAAGCCGTCGGCGTACGGCAGCCCCCCGGCGACGCCCGGCAGGCCGACGAGGTGCCCGGCGATGTCATCTGGTCGGACACCTGCGGTCCAGAACGCCGTGGCGATCACGTCCGCCCACATCTCGACGTCGGTGGCGGTGAGCCCGTAGAGGACCGGCTGGCCGGTCGTCCCGGAGGACGACAACACCTGGTGGATCGCCCCCCGCGGAACCGCCTGGTGACGACCGAGCGGCAGCGCCGGGTCACGCGTCGACTGGGACTCGCGCACCTCCGCCTTGGTGGTGAACGGCAAGTCCTCGAGGAAGGCCAGATCGCGTACCACGCCAGTCGGCACCCCGACGCCGGCGAGCTTCTCGGTGTGGAACGGGGACCGGTCGACCAGGCCGCGCACGAACGTCGCGGTCCGCTCGGCCTGCCATGCGAGCACGTCGGTCCACGGCATGGTCTCGAGCTCTGCGTCGAAGTAGCGCACCATCGCTCCTCTCCCCTCGGTGCGGTCAGCCAGGAGCAGCGGTCCGGCGGGACGGCGTCCGTGACGTCAGCTAGGACGTGCCCCTGACGGCATGCACCCAGTCGGTCACCGCGGTCACGTCGGTGTCCCGCGGCAGGTCCACGTCGGTCAGCACCACCCCGGCACCGGCCACCGGTGCGGTGAGCGGTTGACGTCGGACCAGCGGCAGTCCGTACTCCTCCATCGTGCCGAGGGCGAGCGCCTGGTGGAACCGCGCGATGTTGCCGAGCGTGTCGAGCGGCGCGCCGGCCGCCCCCGCGTCATCCAGGACGACGATGACGTCGGCGCCCGCGGCCAGGAAGGCCTTGCCGAGGTCGAGCAGCCCCGTGCAGCCACCCTCGGTCGCGGCCGCCCCGGGGAGGCAGGCGACCAGCACGAGGCGGTCGCCCATCGAGGCGCGCAGCCGTCGCGTCGCCTCCACCGCGGTGTCGGTGGCCACCGCCGTGACGCTGGCCTGCCCGTGAGCGGTCAGCGTGGCCGGCGTGGCGACCGGCACGCCGTCGGGCTCGCAGGCGTCGACGAGGTCGCGCAGGGCGTTGGCCAGGTGCGTCGGGTCGTGGACCACGTCCTCGGGGGCGCGCTCCTGGATCCGCGCGGCCACGCCCAGCGCCAGGGGCACGGCGACGCAGGCTCCGTCGTGCGCGCCCCGCACCATCGCACGGATGCGCTGTCGCGGTGCCAGTGCCACGGCGCTCACGGCCGCATCAGCGGTTCGAGCACCGCCCCGTCGGGCCAGGACCCGAAGTGGGTCAGGATCGAGTCGTCCGGCTTGCGCTGCGACCACGACTCGACGAACTCGTCGTAGGGGACGCCCCGCTCGAGCCGCTGGTCGCGGATGCGCTGGCGGGACTCCTCGGTCGCCTCGGCGTCGAGCAGGCCCGTGACCGGATCGATGGTGACGCCGTAGACGTCCTGGGCGACCGAGGCCGACACCATCTTCTTGGTGACGTCCGCGGCGACGTCCTCGGGTTCGCGGTCGAGCGGGTCGCCGTAGCCGGTGCCGCCGGTCGACAGCCCGATGATGATGGACTGGCCCTGCGCGACGGGGTGGATCGCGCTGCCGTAGGGCTTGGCGATCACCTCGCCGCCGAACTTCCCGGCCAGCAGCGCCTCGAGGGTCAGCGTGCCGGCCTCGGCAGAGGCCAGCGCCTCGGTGATGTCGATCCCCTCGAGGACGATGCCCGGGACCGTCGGCTGGGCGTACCCGCCGAACAGGGGCTGGGGGGTCTGGATGATCGAGTTGTCCGCGATCGCCATCTCGAACAGCATCGGGACGTGGTGGGTGACCCACAGCTGCGCGGTCCCAACCCCTCCGCGGTACTTGCCGTGCCCGCCGGAGTCCTTCCAGTGGCTCGAGAACGGGATCAGCATCGGGAACTCGTTCTCCATGCTCTCCACGTCCGGCGCACGGCCGAAGGCGCACCACGGGAAGCCGTAGGAGTCCATGCCGTCCTGGGTGGCCCGGGCGCCCTGCCCCTCGGTGTTGATCGGGTAGGCGATCATGTCGGCGAAGTTCGCGCCCCACTGGGAGATGCCGGCCAGGACGATCGCGTTGCCGCCGTTGCCCTGGCTGGCGGCCACCTGTCGCCACTCGTCGGTGCCGTAGCGGGCCCGCGAGATGCAGTTCGCCACCGCGCTCATCGCGCCCGTCGCCGCCATCACCGAGCAGGACGTGGCCGCACGCGCGTCCGGGGAGAGGATCGAGTTCGGGGGGAAGGTGAAGTCGATCGGGGCGAACGTCGCCGAGGAGATCGGCAGGTCGTGGAAGACGTACTCGTAGATGTAGTTCGCCATGTGCCCGATGACCGCCTGGGGGTGGGCGTTGTAGCTCGACGGGGTCTCCGGGCTGGTGCCTGTGAAGTCGAACTGCAGGTGGTCACCGTGCTTGGTCATCGTCATCGCGCAGTTGCGGATCAGCCCTTCGCTGAGCCCCGCCGCGTCCGAGAAGGTGTTGCACCGGTAGGTCCCGTCGACCCAGTGGGCGATGCGGGCGCGGGCGCCGGCCTCGGCCTCGTCGAGCATCCGGCGGAGCAGGCCGACGACCTGGTCGCGCCCCTCCCGCTGGAACATCTCCAGCAGGCGGACGCGGACGCGGTCGGCCGTCGTCGCCCGGGCGCGCATGTCGACGGTGACGTTGGCCTCCGCCCTGAGTCCGAAGGCGGCGAACATCTCGATCACGTCGTGGTTGAGCACGAAGTTGGTGCCGACCCGCATGGGGGGCAGGTTCATGCCTTCCTCGAAGCGGGCGGTCGCGGCGAGCGGCATCCCGCCCGGCTCGACCGCACCGGTCTCGGTGGTGTGGGACAGCGCGGCGGTCCAGGCGACGAGCTCCCCCTCGAAGAACACCGGCATGATCGCGACCTGGTCGGGGTTGTGGATCCCGCCGTAGAGCGCGTCGTTGGTGTACCAGATATCACCGTCGTGGATGCCGGGGTTGTCGGCGTGCCGGTCCAGGATGTACTTGATGACGATCGGCGGGATGACCGCGTGCAGGTAGGTCCCGGCCGAGGCGTTCACCAGGTCGCCCTTGGCGTTGAAGATCGCGACGATCGAGTCGCCGGCCACCCCCATCGACGAGCGGGACGAGCGCATGAATATCTCGTAGCCCTCATCCAGGATGTCGGCGGTCCGCTGGACGCCGATCTCGTAGCTGCCGCGCACGAGCGCGTCGGCGCAGCGGCGTTCGTCCTCGTCGGCCTCGGTGACCTTGAGGCTGGCGAGCTTCTCCTCGAGGCTGGGGTGGCTCATCGCTCTGCTCCCTTTGCTGCGCGGTCGGCTGCGGTCTGGGCGGGGTCGGTGTCGGCGTCGGCGTCGGCGCCGCTGAGGATCCCGAGTCCGTGCCGGTCGATGCGGAGCTGCTGGCCGGGCGGCACCACGATGGTGGAGAACTCCATCTCGACGATCCCGGGCCCGGTCACCACGTTGCCGGGCCGCAGCGCCTCGAAGGAGTAGACGTCGGTGTCGACGCGCTGGTCGAGGACCGGCCAGTACGCCGACCGGCTGGTCGTCCGGGCGGCCGAGGGGTCGGCGGCGCCCAACTCGTGCTCCTCGAGCTCGAGCTTCTGGGTCGGGATGGTCGCCTTCAGCACGATCGCGTCCAGGTACACGCCGCCGGGCTTGTTGACGACGTGGGGGCTGAAGGCGTCGGAGAACTCCTTCTCGAAGGAGTCGTAGATCCGCTGGGCGTCATCGGCAGAGGTGATCCGCGTCAGCGGGGAGGCGACCCGCTTCACCTGGACCTGCCCGCCGTACAACATGTCTAGCTCGACGCTGAAGACGGCCTGCTCGGCATCCAGCCCCTCTGCTTGGAGGTCGGTGGTGGCCCGCTCGATCAGCCCGTCGACGACGGTGTTGAACTCGTCGGCGTCGATCACGATCTCGCCGGTCATCGGCGCCATGTACTGGAGGCGCCCGCTCTGCTCGTACACGTGCATGATGTCCATGACCGAGGAGCCGAGGGCGCTGAACACCGGTGCCTGGGGGAAGATCACCGCGGTCGGCACCTCGGCCCGGTAGCCGGCGACGTGCGTCGGGCCGCCACCGCCGAAGGCGAAGATGGCGAAGTCCTCGGGGTGGTACCCGCGGAGGTGCACCTCCCGCTTGATCGCCGAGGCCATGTTCTCCTCGACGATCCGGCGGATCAACGCGGCAGCCTCGTCGAGCTCGAGGCCGAGGGGTTCGGCGATCCTCGTCCGGATCGCCTCCGCCGCCAGGTCAGGGTTGAGGGGCATGTTGCCGCCGAAGTAGCTGTCCGGCGCGATGTAGCCCAGGACCACGTCGGCGTCGGTCACCGTCGGCTCGGTCCCGCCCAGGTCGTAGCACGCCGGACCGGGGTAGCTGCCGGCTGACCGCGGGCCGACCTCGAGGCGGTTGCCGAGCAGCGAGTTGATCCAGGCGATCGACCCACCGCCGGCGCCCATCGTCGTGGTCTGGAGCATCGAGATGCCGACCATCCAGCGGTCGATGATCGGCCGGAACTCGTAGCTGCGTACCGAGCTGTCCACGACCATCCCGACGTCGAAGGAGGTTCCGCCGACGTCGGAGGCGATCACGTTGCGGTAGCCCAGGGCCTGGCCGATGTGGTAGCTGCCCATGAGCCCCGCCACCGGACCGCCGTTGAAGGTGCGGCTGGCGGTCGTCTTGAAGATCTCCGCGGACCCGCCGGTGTTGTGGGTGAGGAGGAAGCTCCCGGTGTAGCCGTGGTTGCGCAGCTGGTCCCAGGTGGTCTCGAGCTCGAACTTGATGGACGTCTGCAGGTACGCGTCGAGGATCGCGGTCATCGTCCGCTCGTACTCCCCGGCCTTGCCGACCACCTCGTGGGACAGCACGACCGGCAGGTACCCGACGTGGTAGCTCTTGTACTCCTCGCGGATGATCCGGCGGACCATCCGCTCGTGCTCGGGGTTCGCGAACGACCAGAGCAGGCTGACTGCGATCCCCCGGGCGCCGGCGTCGACGAGGCGTCGCAGCTTGTCGCGGACGTCGCGCTCGTCCAGAGGGCGGACGACCGTGCCGGCCGAGTCGACCCGCTCGGCGACGCCGACGATCATGTCGCGGTCGACCAGGGGCTCGGGCTTGCGCTGCACCGCCAGGTTGCGCCGCTCGTTGATCCTGGTGCCGTCGACCCACTGCGCGCCCCGACCGATGAGGATGGCATCCTCGTGTCCCTCTGTGGTGATCAGCCCGAGCTTCGGGCCCTTCCGCTCGATCAGCCGGTTCATCGCGACCGTCGTCGAGTAGCGGACGATCTCCACCTGCGGCAGCAGGTCGTCGAGCGCCAGGCCGAGCTGCTCCGCGCCGGCCGTGAGGACGTTGACGAACCCAACCGACAGGTCGTAGGGCGTGGTCGGCGCCTTCGCGACCAGGCGCTGGTCGTCCCAGCTGAGGACGAGATCGGTGAACGTCCCCCCGACGTCGATGTCGATGGCCTTCATGGTTGACGCACCTCTTCCAGCTTCATGTCGTCGTCGATGCGGACCTCGTCGCTTGCCAGCCGGGCCTTGATGGCGTCGACGTCCAGGGCGGTGTCGTGGGTGAGGGGATGGCCGGGCGGCAGGTACTCGGTCTCGATCTGGCGGGCGCAGCCGGGGCAGTAGAACTCGAGGATCCGGATCCACTCCCCGCGCGGGGCGAAGGTGTAGTCGCCCTCGATGCCCGGCGGGTGGATCTCGGAGGGGTCGCGCTCGCCGACCAGCAGGCCCCGCTTGTAGTCCTCGCGGAGCGGGCCGATGTCGTGGCCGCAGTCGTGGCAGTGCCAGCGCTCGGTGTCCAGATCCGCGTCGAGGTACTCCGCGATGTGGATGCGTGTGCTCATGTCGTCCTCGTCCGTCACAGGGGTCGGGGTGGGGGCACGGGGTCAGGCGCGGGAGAGGACCGCGTCGCCGTGGTCGTCCGTGGCGACCCGCCAGCCGCGGGTCGCCAACCAGGTGAACGAGCCGCCGTCGACCAGTGCCGGCCCCTCCACGGCAGCACCGACCAGCCCGTCGGCGTCGAAGGTCGGAATCCGCTCGTCGACCCCGTAGGGGGAGGGACGGGCGTCCCGCGGCGTCGCGGACCCGGGCTCGAGCCGGGACCGCTCGAGGGTCGGGAGGGGGTGGCGAGCGGTCAGCCGCACCAGCTCCGGGGTGCCGTCGAGCCGGTCCTGGATGCCGGAAGGCCCCTCCCCGGTCGACGTCTGCGAATCGCGGTCGCTGCGCAGCTCCCAGGTGAACGTCGCGTGGGTCGGGTCGAACCCCTCGCCCCGGAGGTCACGTCGAGCCTGGGCGGCCAGGTCGTCGGCGACACGTCCCAGCTGCTCACCGCCGTGGACCAGTGCGCACTCGTAGACGTGGACGACGTCGGAGATCGCCGACCCGAAGGCGGAGTAGACGCTGCCGTGGCGGAACACCCGTGCGGCCGAAGCACCGAGGCGCTCGGCGACCGCGGTCGCGAACAGCGGCCCGTTGCCGCCGTAACCGTAGACGGTGCAGGTCGAAGGGTCCCAGCCGGCCTCCTCCGCGGCCTCGCGAGCCAGGGTGGCGGCGACGTCCCACGCGGCCTCCACCACCCGGGTGGCAGCGGTGTCGGCATCGACGCCGAGCGGCTCGCCGACGTCGCGGGCGAGGGCCTCACGAGCCTTCTCGACGTCCAGGGTGCGCCGACCGTCGAGGAAGGCCGTCGGTGACAGGAACCCGACGACGAGGAGGGCATCGGTGACGGTCGCCTTGCGGCCTCCCAGCCCGTAGCAGGCCGGCCCGGGCGCGGCGCCCATGCTCTCGGGTCCGAGGACGACCTGGCCGTCGCGCACGGCGGCGATCGAGCCGCCGCCGAGGGCGACCGAGCGCAGCAGCGGCATGTCGAGCTCGACGGGGATGTCGAACAGGTCCCCGCGGGGTAGCAGCACCGGCTGACCGTCCTCGACGGCGGATACCTTCGCCGTGGTGCCGCCGACGTCGATGGCCAGGACCCGCCCGTCGCCAGCCTCGCGCGCCGCGGCGGCGCAGGCATAGGTTCCGAAGATCGGGCCGGACTCGATCGTGTCGAACGCCTTGGTCTTGCCGATCCGCGCCACCCCGCCGTTGATGTGGCCGATGAGCACGTTCCCACGCCACCCGTGGGTGTCACGGACGGTCTCCTCGGCACGGTAGAGGGTGGTGGCCAGCGCCGGGTGCACGTAGGCGTTGATGAGGGAGGCGACGGTGCGCGTGGCGTCGTCGGGGCGCAGGACGATCTCGCTCCCTGCGAGCGCGGGGATCGAGCCGAGGAAGTGGTCGGGGTAGTCCTCGGTGATCAGGTCGATGATCCGCTGCTCGGCGCTGGGGTCGTGGAAGGCGTCCTCGAGCGACACGTTGATCCGCCGGATGCCGCGGTCGAGCAGCGACTTGATCGCCCGTCGCACCGTCTGCTCGTCGGCGTCAGGTGCGATGCTCGAGATGTCCTCGGCCTCCACGAGGGTGCCCACCACGGCTGCGGCCGCGTCGGCGTCGTAGAGGTCGTCGGTGTGGCCGGCACTGACGAGCAGCCCGATCTTCGGGCCGGTCCGCTGGGCCAGGACGTTGGAGGTGATCGTCGAGGACCACCGGATGACGTCGACGTCGGCGAGCAGGCTGCGCAGGTCGGCGTACCCGAGAGACTCCCGGACGCCGTCGAGCAGCTCCATGAACGCGATCGTCACGTCGTGGGGCGTCGTCTCCACCTTGAACGACCTGACCTGGCCGTCCCCACTGACCAGCCCGTCGGTCATGGTGCCGCCGGTGTCGATGTCGATCGTGAGCACGTGGGCCTCCCGTCGCCGCCGGCCCGGAGCCGGCGCCTGTCGATGTGGTGTCGGGACCGTAGACACCACGTCACGACTGGCCATATGGTGAGAGACCACAAACAGATCCGAGAGCCATCGTGGATGTGCCACAACACCGGAGGTGTGGATGGCAGCGCGCGATGCAGTTGAGGTCGACCGCCGTGTGGAGGCCCTGACCCGGCTCGGGCAGGTCCTGACCTCGACCGCGGACTACGAGGCGGCCCTCGAGAAGCTGATCGCGACGATCAGCGAGCTGCTCGACGTCGAGAGCGCCGGCTTCATGCTCTTCGACCCCGCCACGGCCCATCTGGTCCTGCAACAGCCCGCCTTCGGCATCTCCGATCCCTCGGCGATCCGGGCGTACCGGGTGCCGGTCAGCGGTCACGGGAACGCCGTGCGGGTGTTCACCACCCAGCGGCCCTACGTCACCAACGACGCGCCGACCGACTCCTCGGTCCTGGCGGAGTACGTCTCCCTCTACGCCGCCCGCAACATCTGCACCGTCCCCCTGGTCGTCGAGGACCGCGCGATCGGGGTCTGCCACGCCATCAACAAGCGTGGCGACTTCAGCGATGCCGACCTCGCCCTGTTCACCGCGATGGCACCGCTCCTCGCGGTCAGCGTCCAGTCCGCGGCCCTGTTCCGCGACGTCCGGGCGCAGCGGGAACGGTTGGAGCGCGCGGTCTTCCTGCAGGCCCAGCTGTCCCGCACCGCGTTCGAGGCACCCGGGCTGCACAGCATGACCGCGCGCCTCGCCGATCTCGTGGACCGCCCGGTGATGGTCCTCGATCCCGGCCTCCGCCCGCTTGCGGCTGCCCGCTGGCCCGACAGCCACAGTCCGCGCGACGACTGGATCGAGGGGGCATCTCCCGACGTCATCGACGCCCAGGACAGCACACGGCCGCGGGTCGTGCCGATCGCCGTGGGCGCCCGTGAGGGCGGCTACCTCGCGGTGTTGGACCCCGCAGGGGCCCTGGACGACATCGATGCCGGCGCGATCGAGCACGCCGCGACGATCTTCGCGCTGGAGATGCTGCGGGAGCGCACCGCGGTCGAGGCGGAGTCACGTGTCCACTCCGACATGATGGGCGAGCTGTTCGACGCCGCCCACCGCGACGAGCGCGAGGCGATGCAGCTGCTCGAGGACCTCGGCTACACGATGCCGGGACCCTGGCGGGTCGCCAGGGTCCGGGTCCGCTGGCCAGGCGGCCGGCGGGGCGGGCTGGGCGATGAGGTGCAACCGCCGCAGGTCCGCATGCACCCCCTCGTCCGGCAGCGCTGTCTCGAGGTGCTGGAGGCCGCCGCGGCCGCCCCGTGGCGTGCGGGCTTCCTGATCCTGCTGCCAGCCACCGTCGACGAACCGGACGCCGACGCCGAGATCGCGGCCCGGCTGCTGGCAGAGCTGCAGCGGACGGCTGAGGAGATCCGCCACGGCTCCGGCGTGGCGATGGCCGTCAGCTCGCCGGCGGTCAGCCCGTCCGAGCTGGGCGCACGCCTCGGCGAGGCCGAGCAGGGCCTCGCGATCGCCCGCCGCATCGGCGCGGAGGACCGGCCGCTGATGTTCGAGCACCTCGGCGTCTACCAGGTGCTCCTGGGCGGCGGCGGCCAGCGCGAGCACGCCCGCTTCGTCGACGCCGCGCTCGGCCCGCTTGTCGCGCACGACGAGCGGCACGGCACGGAGCTGGTCGCCACCCTCCGCGGGTACGTGGCCGCGGACTACAACGCTGCGGCCGCATCTCGGGCGTTGTTCGTGCACCCCAACACCCTGGCGTACCGGCTCAGGACCATCCGTCGGCTCCTCGCCGGCGACCCGTCCAAGGGCGACCTCCGGCTGCAGGTCGAGCTCGCGTTCCGGTTGGCGGACCTGGCTCCGGCTGGTGGGCACCGCCTCCTCGCCCCACGAGACGTCGGCGACGCATCCACTGGTTGACCGTCCGGTCAGGCAGGTCCTACGGTGTTCGGCACCTGCCCCTGCCGAGGACGCCGTCATGTGCCCTGCCGATCCTGCCTTCCGCACCGCCGCCATCCCCGTCGACGCCGCCTGGTCCTCGCCGTTCGTGCGCTGGCAGGGCGCGCTCGGCGGGGTGTCGAGCCTGGATGTCGCCGCCTGGGTGACAACCGCTGCGGCGGCTGATCGCGGGATCGACCCGTCCGACCTCACCCGGTTGGTGCTGGGCTGGACGGTCCCCCAGGAGGGCATCTTCTACGGCGCCCCGACCGTGGCGGCGCGCATCGGTGCCCCCGGAATCTCCGGCCCGATGGTGTCCCAGGCCTGTGCCACCGGGGCGGTCAGCATCGAAACGGCCGCGGTGCTCGTCGACCACGACCCGGACGAGGTCGTGCTGGTCGTCACCACCGACCGGACCAGCAACGGGCCGGTGCTGACCTACCCCTCCCCTTCGGCCCCCGGTGGGGCGCCGACGGTCGAGCACTGGGTGCTCGACAGCTTCAAGCGGGACCCGTGGGCGGGCAAGTCGATGGTCGCCACCGCCGAGGCGGTCGCCGCTGAGGCGGGCATGAGCCGCGAGCAGGTCGACGAGATGACGTTGCTCCGCTACGAGCAGTACCAGACCGCACTGGCCGACGACCGCGCGTTCCAGCGGCGCTACATGGTCCCCATCGAGATCCCCGGTCGGAAGGGCACCACGGTCATCGAGGCCGACGAGGGCGTGTTCCCGACCACCGCGGAGGGACTGGCGAAGCTCGCCCCGGTCGACCCCGACGGCATCGTCACGTTCGGCTCCCAGACCCACCCCGCGGACGGGACCGCCGGCATGGTGGTCACATCGGCCGAGCGGGCACGCGAGTTGGCCGGCGGCGGCCCGATCGGGCGGATCCTCGGGACCGGCCAGTCCCGCGTCCCGGCTGCGGAGATGCCCAAGGCTCCCGTGCCGGCCGCCGCCCGTGCGCTGGCCGCCGCTGGCCTGGGCTTCGACGACGTGGACGCGGTGACGATGCACGACCCGTTCGCCGTGAACGACATCTGGTTCTCCGAGCAGACAGCCATCCCTGCGGAGAAGGTCAACGAGCGCGGCTCGAGTCTGGTCTTCGGCCACCCCCAGGGCCCCACGGGCACGCGCCTGGTCATCGAACTGCTCCACCGCCTGGCAGAACGCGGCGGCGGCATCGGGCTCTTCACCGGCTGCGCCGCCGGCGACACCGGCGCCGCTCTGGTGGTCGAGGTCACCTGAGCTTTCGACCGGGTTCGTCCCGACAGCCTTCATCCGAGCTTTGGTCCAGCAGCGGGCGGGGCGCCCAGGCTCAGCTACGGACTTGGTGTCCCAAGGGCAAGTCGGGCTGCCCCGCCCACCGAGGTGAGCATCGCAGGGTCATGCGGCGGCGGCCACCACCTCCTCAGCGGGGATGCCGGCGATGGCTGGGTCCCACATGACGCGACGGGTGCAGACGGTGTGGAGTTGGCGGAGCAGGGCGGCGGCGATCGCGGTGCGGGCTTGTCCGTCAGACAGCGGGTTGCCGGCGGCGCGGCACAACTCGACCACCGGCTTCCAGCGGTGACCAGTCGGCTCGCACGCCACCACGATCCCGTCGAACCCGGGCGTCGGCGGCGACCTCCTCAGCCCAGGCGATGTCCTGGTCCAGACCCCACGGCGAGCAGGCGAACATCCGACGGGCGATCACCACCGAGTCGTGGTCCATCACCGCCACAGCCTGCTTGGACTTCGCCAGATCGATCGCGCAGACCGCCACCTCGCGGCTGACCACCCCTCGCAGCCGTGCGAGCCGCTCGTTGCGGCGCCGATCGCCTCGACCCAGCCGCTGCTGGTGCCTACCCTCGCTCATGGCATCCCTAAAGGTCACTGTGATGGTTGGAAGCACCACACCCTGGCAGGCAGGGATGCCACTCAACCCTTCAGGCAGTTACTCGGTCCACAGGGCGGGAGGTCACCACGCCTGCAGACCCACGACGATCTGGAGGAGCTTCTTGGTCTGGGAGCGGATCACCAGCGACCCCGGGGTCATGGCGGGTGTCCCCTGCATCCGGGGTCTGCGCATGCCTGTGGCCACGGTCGTCGGGATGGCGGCCGACGGCATGACCGACGATGAGATCCTCACCGACTTCCCGTACGTGGAGGCCGAGGACATCCAAGCGGCGCTGCGGTACGCCGCCGAAGCCGTTGTCAGCTGCCATGAGCATGGGACCACCCTGAGGCAGGTTCTGCCAGATGGATGGGACCACCGTGTTGCCAGTCGTGGGACCACCTCCCGGGGGTGGGGTCGCCTGAAGTGTTCGCTCCGTCGTCGT
>NZ_CAXQBR010000063.1 GCF_964222135.1 Euzebya sp. | reverse complement strand
CGCCCAGAGTCGGTGAGCTGCTTTCTCTCGAAGGGCAGCAATGGGTGGAAAGACTCTTACCCGATTCCTTCCATTCGTTTTATCTCACGGAGCTTGGAGTGGTGGGAGCGTGGGCGGCGAGAGAGCTAAGCCGCTACTCCCCTCCCTCCTGGTGGGCTCTAGACCGGACCGGTCTTGACCTCGCACTTGCTGTGCGGGCCCGAGAAGCTGGGGCCAGGCTGGAGTTGGGATTCGGGGTGAACGACCTGAGACGACAGGAAAACCTCTGGCACTACTCGGTAGGATAGCGAGAGTTTCAAGCTGACTGGCTAGTGGTGGCGACGGGGCGGGGGGCCCAGGGGGCCCAGGCGCCTGGGCCCCCCGAGGGAGCTTCGCGGGCGGTCCACCGACGCACCGACCCCCGGCACCGACGGACACGGGGTGGGGGAGGGGAGCGGCTGGTACGCTGCCGCGCGATCCCGAACGCCCCTTTAAGCCGGGCCAGTGAGCCCGGGAAGGAGCCGCACACGTGACCCAGGTGATGTCCGCTGCGGACGTCGGCCGCGCGGTGTCCCGCATCGCCCATGAGATCGTCGAGCACCACCACGGTGCCGAGGGGCTGGTGCTGATGGGCATCCAGACCCGGGGGGTCCCGCTCGCCGAGCGGCTGGCCACCCGGATCGCGCAGATCGAGGGCGTCGAGGTGCCCCACGGCCTGCTCGACGTCACGCTGTACCGCGACGACTACGCGCGCACCGGGCCGCTCCCCCTCGGCCGGACGCGGTTCCCCACCGCGATCGAGCACACGACCGTGGTCCTGGTCGACGACGTCCTGTACACCGGCCGGACGATCCGCGCGGCGATGGACGCGGTGATGGACAGCGGCCGCCCCGACGCGATCCGGCTCGCCGTCCTCGTCGACCGGGGGCACCGTGAGCTGCCGATCCGCGCGGACCACGTCGGCAAGAACCTGCCGACCAGCCGGGCCGCCGACGTGCAGGTGCACCTGCAGGAGGTCGACGGCGCCGACGAGGTGCTCGTCATCGAGCCCGCGCGGGAGGCGAGCGCGTGATCGACGACCTCCTCGCGATCGAGGACCTCACCGCCGACCAGATCACCCGGATCCTCGACGCGGCGGAGGAGTTCAAGGACCTCGCCATCCGGCCCATCAAGAAGGTCCCCGTCCTGCGCGGCCGGACGGTGTGCAACCTGTTCTACGAGGACTCGACCCGGACCAGGATCTCCTTCGAGGTCGCCGAGAAGCGCCTCTCCGCCGACGTCATCAACTTCTCCGCCAAGGGCTCCAGCGTCTCGAAGGGCGAGTCGCTGAAGGACACCGCCCTGACCCTCCAGGCGATGGGGGTCGACGCGATCGTGATCCGGCACTCGGCGTCCGGCGCCCCCCGCCGGCTGACCGAGTGGGTCGACGCGAAGGTCCTCAACGCCGGCGACGGCTGGCACCAGCACCCCACCCAGGCGCTGCTCGACCTGTTCACGATGCGCGAGCGGCTCGGCCACCTCGAGGGCCTCAACGTCGCGGTGTGCGGCGACGTGGTCCACAGCCGGGTGGCCCGCAGCCTGGTCCAGGGCCTCGACATCATGGGGGCGACCACGACCCTCGTGGGGCCGCCGACGCTCATGCCGCCGGGGGTCGAGTCCTGGCCGGTGCGGGTCAGCCACGACCTCGACGGGGTGCTCGACGACCTCGACGTGTGCTACCTCCTCCGCGTCCAGCACGAGCGGATGGCCGAGCAGTTCTTCCCGTCGGTCCGCGAGTACGCCCGGCTCTGGGGGATGGACATCGACCGCCTCGAGCGCATGCCCGACCACGCGATCGTCATGCACCCCGGCCCGATGAACCGCGGTGTCGAGATCTCCGCGGACGTGGCCGACGCCGAGCGCGCGGTCATCGTCGACCAGGTCACCAACGGCGTGGCCGTCCGCATGTCCTGCCTGTACCTGATGCTCGGCGGAGAGGAGCAGAACGCGTGAGCGACAAGCGCACCTTCACCCTGGCCGGCTGCACCGTCGTAGACCCCTCGGCCGGCACGGCGCGGATCGCCAACGTCGTCGTCGAGGGCGACACGATCCGCAGCGTGGGCGAGGACTCCGCCGGCCTGCGGATCGAGTGCGACGAGATGATCTGCGCGCCCGGCCTGGTCGACCTCGCGACCCACCTGCGCCAGCCCGGCCGCGAGGACGCCGAGACCGTCGCCACCGGCACCCGGGCCGCCGCGGCCGGCGGGTACACGGCGGTCTGCGCGATGCCGACGACCGAGCCGGCGATGGACCACGCCGGCGTCGTCGAGCAGGTCCTCAGGCTGGCCCGCGAGGCCGGCCACTGCGACGTCGTCCCCGTCGGGGCCATCACCAAGGCGCGGGAGGGGGCCGAGCTCGCCGAGATGGGCGCGATGCACGCCGCCGGCGTCCGGGCGTTCAGCGACGGCGGCCGGCCCGTCGCCTCCGCCCAGGTCATGCGCCGCGCGCTGATCTACGCGAAGACCTGGGACGCGATCCTGGTCAACCACCCCGAGGACCCCTCCCTCACCGGCGGCGCGCAGATGCACGAGGGGCCGACGTCCGCGCGGCTCGGCCTGCGGGGCGCCCCGCGGGAGGCGGAGGAGATCATGGTCGCCCGGGACCTGCTGCTGGCCGAGCGGGTCGGGGCGCGCATCCACGTCCCGCAGGTCTCGACGCGGCGGGCGGTCGAGCTGATCCGCGACGCGAAGGCCCGCGGTGTCCGGGTCACCTGCGACGTGACCCCCCACCACCTGGTCCTCGACGACACCGCCGTCGCCAGCTACGAGACCCGCTACAAGGTCACCCCGCCGCTCCGGACCGCCGACGACATCGCCGCCCTGCGGGAGGGGTTGGCGGACGGCACCATCGACGCGATCGCCAGCCACCACGCCCCGCACCCACCCGACGACAAGGACACCGAGTGGGCGACCGCGCCCGCCGGGACGGTCGGGCTCGAGACGACCCTCGCGGTCGTCCTGACCGAGCTGACCGACCGGGAGGCGCGCCCCGACGAGCGCGGCGCCGCCACCCTCAGCCTGGTCGAGGCCCTGCGGCTGCTGACCACCGGGCCGGCCGCCGCCAGGCAGATCACCCACCACGGGCGGCCGCTCGCCGCGGGTGAGCCGGCCAACCTGGTCGTGATCGATCCCGGCACGGTCTGGGCGGTCGACCCGGACGCGCTCCACACCCGCAGCCGCAACTCCGCCTTCGAGGGCCACAAGGTCCGAGGCCGCGTGGTCCACACCGTCCTGCGCGGCAAGTTCACGGTCAACGACGGGAGGGTCACGTGATCGCCCTGCACACCACCTCCAGCCGCCCCGCGACGCTCGTCCTGGAGGACGGCACCACGTTCCGGGGGGAGGGGTTCGGCGCCACCGGCACCGCCTTCGGCGAGATCGTCTTCAACACGGCGATGACGGGCTACCAGGAGATCCTCACCGACCCCTCCTACCACCGCCAGATCGTCACCATGACCTACCCCCACATGGGGAACTACGGGGTCACCCCGGAGGACGCCGAGTCCCGCCGCGTGCAGGTCGCCGGGTTCGTCGCCCGGGAGGCGGCGCGGCTCCACTCGAACCACCGGGCGACCGGGTCCCTCGGCGGCCACCTCGCCGACTCCGGCGTCGTCGGCATCGCCGAGGTCGACACCCGCGCGCTGGTCCGCCACATCCGGTCGGTCGGGGCGATGCGCGCCGCGATCTCGACCGAGGTGCACGACGCCGACGAGCTGGTGCGCCGCGTGGCCGAGTCGCCGGGGATGGAGGGGGCGGAGCTCGCGAGCGAGGTCACCACCCCCGAGCGCTACGAGGCCCCCGTCGACGACGCCCGCTTCCGGGTCGTCGCCTACGACTTCGGGATGAAGCGCAACCAGCTGCACCTGCTGAACCTGGCCGGCTGCTCGGTCACGGTCGTGCCGGCGTCCACCCCTGCCGAGGATGTGCTGGCCCTCGAGCCGGACGGGGTGTTCCTGTCCAACGGACCGGGCGACCCTGCCGCGGTCCGGGCCGGGATCGCGGCGATCGCCGAGATCCTGCCCACCGGGACCCCCACGTTCGGGATCTGCCTGGGCCACCAGCTGCTGGCGTCCGCCGCCGGCGCGCGCACGTACAAGCTGAAGTTCGGTCATCGCGGCGGCAACCACCCGGTGCGGAACGATGCGGCGGAGCTCGCGCCCGACCTCGACTCCGACACGCTGCGGCGCCTCAGCCGCGAGGCCGAGTCGATCGAGATCACCAGCCAGAACCACGGGTTCAGCGTCGACGCGGAGTCCCTCCCCGCCGACGGCCCGTTCGGGCGGGTGGTGCAGACCCACGTCAACCTGAGCGACTGGACCAACGAGGGCATCGCGCTGTGCGACCTGCCGGCGTTCAGCGTCCAGTACCACCCGGAGGCGGCACCGGGGCCCCACGACGCCCGGTACCTGTTCGCCCAGTTCACCGCGCTGATGGCGGCGCACGAGGGAGCGACCGTTGCCTAGGCGCGGTGACATCGACACGATCCTGATCCTCGGCTCCGGCCCGATCGTCATCGGGCAGGCGTGCGAGTTCGACTACTCAGGTGCCCAGGCCTGCAAGGTCCTGCGCCGCGAGGGCTACCGCGTCGTGCTGGTCAACTCGAACCCGGCGACGATCATGACCGACCCGGAGTTCGCCGACGCGACCTACGTCGAACCCCTCACCCCGGCGTTCGTCGAGAAGGTGATCGCCCGGGAGAAGGCCCTCCACCCCGACGACACCCTCGTCGTGCTCCCGACCCTCGGTGGTCAGACCGGCTTGAACGTCGCCGTCGACCTGGCGCGCGGCGGCGCGCTCGAGCGGCACGGCGTCGAGCTGATCGGCGCCGGCCTCGAGTCGATCGACCTGGCCGAGGACCGTCGCGCGTTCAACGCCGCGATGACCGAGATCGGGCTCGAGCAGGCCCGGGCGGGGCGTGTCTCGATCGGCCCGGACCACGACCCCGCGCAGATCCCCGCCGCGATGGCCGAGGCCCGCCGGCTGGCCGACGAGTTCGGGTTCCCGCTGCTCGTGCGGGCCAGCTACACCCTCGGCGGGGCCGGCTCGGGTCTGGTCGAGACGCCCGAGACCTTCTCTGCGGTGGTCCGGGAGGGCCTCGACGCGAGCCCGATCGGGGAGGTGCAGATCGACGAGTCGCTCCTCGGCTGGAAGGAGTACGAGCTCGAGGTCATGCGCGACGGCAAGGACAACTGCGTCGTCATCTGCACCATCGAGAACGTCGACCCGATGGGCGTCCACACCGGCGACTCGATCACCGTCGCGCCCGCCCAGACCCTCAGCGACCACGAGTACCAGATCATGCGGGAGGCCGCGTTCAAGGTCCTCCGCAAGGTCGGCGTCGCCACCGGCGGGTCGAACGTCCAGTTCGCCATCGACCCCGAGTCCGGCCGGATGGTCGTGATCGAGATGAACCCGCGGGTGTCGCGGTCCTCCGCGCTCGCGTCCAAGGCCACCGGGTTCCCGATCGCGAAGATCGCCGCGCTGCTCGCCGTCGGCTACACCCTCGACGAGATCACCAACGACATCACCGGCTCGACGCTGGCGGCCTTCGAGCCCTCCATCGACTACGTCGTCACGAAGATCCCCCGGTGGGCGTTCGAGAAGTTCCCCGGCGCCGACACCCGCCTGGGCACCTCGATGAAGTCCGTCGGCGAGGTCATGGCGATCGGCCGGACGTTCAAGGAGTCCCTCCACAAGGCGTTGCGCAGCCTCGAGGACGGCACGGTCGGCCTGACCGGCAGGGGAGGGTCGGCGGGCGCCGGCCCGGGCCGGCTCGCCGCGGAGCGCACCGACGCCGAGCTCGAGACCGCCGTCGCCACCCCGACCGCCCACCGGATCCACGACGTCGACGAGGCGCTGACCCGCGGGTGGGCGCCCGAGCGGGTCGCCGAGCTGAGCGGCTACGACGTCTGGTTCGTCGACCAGATGCTGCAGATCGTCGAGGTCCGACGCGCCCTGCGGTCCTGCGAGCTGCTCGCCAACGTCCCCGACGACCTCCTGCGGCGCGCCAAGCGGATGGGCTTCGCCGACGCGCTGATCGGCCAGGTGGTCGGCGCGGCCGAGGAGGAGGTGCGGCGCCACCGCCACGCGATCGGGCTGCGGCCGGTCTTCAAGACCGTCGACACCTGCGCGGCGGAGTTCGCCGCCGAGACGCCGTACTACTACTCGACCTACGAGCAGGTCTCCGAGGTCCGGCCCACCGAGCGGCAGCGGGCGATGATCCTCGGCTCGGGTCCGAACCGGATCGGGCAGGGCATCGAGTTCGACTACTGCTGCGTCCACGCCGTGTGGGCGCTGCAGGACGCCGGGTTCGAGACCGTGATGGTCAACTGCAACCCCGAGACGGTGTCCACCGACTACGACACCGCCGACCGGTTGTACTTCGAGCCCCTCACCACCGAGGACGTCCTCGAGATCGCCCACGCCGAGGGGGTCGTCGGGTTCCCCGGTGCCGCGCCCTCCGCCGGCGATCCGTTCCCCGGCGTCGCCGGCGCGCTGGTGCAGTTCGGCGGGCAGACCCCGCTGAAGATGGCCCACGAGCTCGAGGCCGCGGGCCTGCGGATCATGGGCACCAAGCCGGCTGCGATCGACCTCGCCGAGGACCGCGGGCGGTTCAACGCGATCCTCGACCGCCTCGGGATCGCCCAGCCGGCGGGGGCGGTCGCGTCCGGCGTCGACGAGGCGCTGGGCATCGCCGAGTCCATCGGGTTCCCGGTGCTGGTCCGCCCCTCCTACGTCCTCGGCGGCCGCGCCATGGAGATCGTGTACTCCGCCGACCAGATGCGCGGCTGGCTCGAGGTCAACGCGGGGGAGGGGCAGGTCCTGGTCGACAAGTTCTTCGAGAACGCCGTCGAGGTCGACGTGGACGCGGTGTTCGACGGAACCGAGGCGTACGTCGGCGGGATCATGGAGCACATCGAGGAGGCGGGGGTCCACTCCGGCGACTCGGCGTGCGTCGTGCCGCCCTTCACCCTCGGGCGGGCCCAGCAGCTCCAGCTGAAGGAGTACGCCGCGGCGATCGCCGAGGCGCTCGGCACCCGCGGGCTGATCAACATCCAGTTCGCCGTGCGGGACACCGACATCGTGGTGCTCGAGGCCAACCCGCGGGCCAGCCGGACCGTGCCGTTCATCTCGAAGGCCACCGGGGTGCCCCTGGCGAAGGTCGCGGCGAAGGTGATGGCCGGGGCGAAGATCGCCGAGCTGGACCTCGGCCCGGACGCCGTGGACCGGCCGCCGCTGCCGTACAACGCGATCAAGGAGGCGGTGCTGCCGTTCAACCGGTTCCCGGGCGTGGACACGCGCCTCGGGCCGGAGATGCGCTCCACCGGTGAGGTCATGGGCATCGACCACGACTTCGGCATCGCCTTCGCGAAGTCCCAGGCCGGGACCGGCGCGATGGTCCTGCCGACGTCCGGGCGGGTGTTCTGCTCGCTCGCCAACCGGGACAAGCGGGCCATGATCTTCCCGATCAAGCGGCTGGCCGAGCTCGGGTTCGAGGTGCTGGCGACCGAGGGGACCGCCGAGACCCTCCGCCGCGCCGGGGTTGACGCCCGGGTCGTGGAGAAGCACTCGGTGGTGCGCGCCGCGCGCGAGCGGGGCGAGGAGGCCACCAGCGTCGTCGACCTCATCGGCGACGGGCAGGTGTCCCTCGTCCTCAACACCCCCACCGGCATCGGCGCGCGCGCGGACGGCTACGAGATCCGCACCGCCGCGGTCAGCCACGGGATCCCGTGCATCACCACCCTCCCGGGCATCCTCGCGGCGATCCAGGGCATCGAGGCGCTCCAGACCGGCGGCCAGGTCGACGTCGCCCCGCTCCAGCACCACCACGCGTCGCTCTAGCGGCGGCACAACCGACCTCAGATCTGAGCGGCGGGTCTGCCCACGGCGCTGAGGCTCAGATCTGGGGTCTGGCGCGCGCAGGGCATCTAGGGTCGACAGCGATGGCCGCACCACCCGACCCCTCCACCCCCGGCCTGCGGGCCCCCGACTTCGTCCTGCCGACGACCGATGGCACGCCGACGCGGTTCTACGGCGCCGTGGGCGGGGACCCGCTGGTGCTGTGCTTCGGCGACGCCGAGATCGCCGTGCACAACCCCGCCGACCCCGCCGCCGACCCGATCCTGGTGTTCGTCGACGCCGAGGGGGAGGTGCGGGACCGCTTCGGCGCCGCGCCCCACACCGCGGTCGTCCTGGACCCGAACCTGCGGGTGCTCGGGACGGCGTCCGCCCCCGACGGCCGGGCGGACCACACCGCGGTCGCCGCCCACCTCGAGCGCCTGCCACGCCACGACGACGTGCAGGTCTCCGCCCAGGCGCCGGTCCTGCTCATCCCCGACGTCCTGTCGCCCGAGTGGTGCGAGCGGCTCATGGCGATGTGGGCCGACAGCGGCGCGGAGGAGACCGGCGTCGAGACGACCGTGGAGGAGACCCGCGCCGAGGTCCGCAACGCCAAGGCCAAGCGCCGTCGCGACCTGGTCGTCACCGACGCCCAGGCGAACGCCGAGATCGCCCAGGCCGTCGGGCAGGTCGTGATGCCGGAGATCCGGCGGGCGTTCAACTACCGCGCCACCCGGTTCGAGGGGTTCAAGATCGGCTGCTACGACGAGGAGTCCGCCGGGTTCTTCAGCCGCCACCGCGACAACCTCAGCCCCTCGACCGCCCACCGGCGCTTCGCGCTCAGCCTCAACCTCAACGACGGCTACGAGGGCGGCGAGGTCCGCTTCGGCGAGTTCGGTCCCATGCGGTACCGCCCGCCCGCCGGCGGGGCGCTGGTGTTCAGCGGGGCGCTGCTCCACGAGGTCCTCCCCGTCACCGGCGGACGCCGGTTCGTCCTGCTCAGCTTCCTGTGGGGCGACGACGTCCGGCGCCCGCCGACCGCGAGCTGAGCACGCCGACCGGTCACCCTGAACGTCCGGAGACGGCCAGTAGTCTCGTCTGACCACATGAGCACGTTCATCACCCGGACCGGCGCGGCGACCGCGGCCGGGTCGGGGGTCCCGCCGGTCCAGGGCCGCAGCAGCGGCCCCCTCCGGGCGTGGTGCGAGGTGCTGCAGTACCGCAAGATCGGCACCTACCACTCCCTGACCTTCGTCAGCCCCGAGATCGCCGACCGCGCCGAGCCCGGCCAATTCGTGACGATCGGGGTGGAGGGCCACCACACGGTCCTGCGCCGACCCTTCAGCATCTACCAGGTCAGCCGCCACGGCCCGTGGGCCGGGACCGTCGAGATCATCTTCGACGCCACGGGGGAGGGGACCCGCTGGCTCACGACCCGGGCCAAGCACGACCTGGTCGACCTCGTCGGCCCGCTCGGCACGCCCTTCCCGATCCCGAAGCAGAACGTGACGTCGCTGCTGGTCGGGTCCGGCTACGGCACCGCCCCCCTCCTCTACCTGGCGAGCGTCCTGCAGCAGCGAGGGCTCCGCGCCGACATGATCATCGGCGCCCCGACCGCGGACCGGATCTTCAACGCGATCGAGGCGAAGCGCTTGTCGGCCACGACGGTGCTGACGACCGAGGACGGGTCCCTCGGCGAGCAGGGCGTCATCACCGACGTCATGGCCCGCATGCTCGACGGCGGCCGGACCGGGCTGGTGTACGCCAGCGGGCCGATGCCGATGCTGCGCGAGGTCAGCCAGCTCGCGATGTCGCACGGGGTCCCCGTCCGGGTCGCCACCGAGGAGCTGATGGCCTGCGGAACCGGCGTCTGCCAGACCTGCGTCCTGCCGGTCGAGCGCAAGGGTCAGCTCTACAACCTCCGCGGCTGCGTCGAGGGGCCGGTGTTCAACGGCGCGAAGGTGCAGTGGGACGCGATCGGGGCGCTGCCGGTCATGGACGTCCCCGAACCGGTGGTCGACGACGAGGCAGAGCTGTGAGCCAGAGCCCCACCAGGGACGCGACGCCGCAGCGGGCCCGCCGCCCGGTGCGCCCCGCGGACGTCGACCTCCGCGTGCAGCTCGGCGACCTGATCCTCGCCAACCCGATCGTGACGGCCAGCGGGACGTTCGCGTCGGGCCAGGAGATCAACCGGTTCTTCGACGTCAAGCGGCTCGGCGCGGTCGCGGTCAAGTCGATCACCCTCGAACCCCGCGCCGGCCTGCCCACACCGCGGATGGCGGAGACGGCCAGCGGCATGCTCCACGCAATCGGGTTGCAGAACCCCGGGCTCGAGCGCTGGCTGGCGGTCGACTACCCCTGGCTGGTGCAGCACGAGGTGCCGATCATCGCCTCGATCGCCGGTCGGACGGTCCACGAGTACCGGCTGGTCGCCGAGAAGCTGCGCGGGCTCGAGGGGATCGTCGCGCTCGAGGCGAACATCTCCGCTCCCCACGAGGAGGATCGCGACACCACCCTGTCGAGCCACCCCGGCAGCGCCCACGAGATCGTCGCGACGATCATGCGCGTGGCGACCGTCCCGGTCTTCGCGAAGCTGTCGCCGGACGTCACCGACATCGTGGCGGTGGCCGCCGCCGCGGCCGAGGCGGGGGCGACGGGCGTCAGCCTGATCAACTCCCCGGTCGGCTTGGCGATCGACGTCGCGAGCCGCCGGCCGACGCTCGCCGCCGGCACCGGCGGGCTGAGCGGGCCGGCCATCAAGCCGATCGCGGTCCGCGCGGTCCACCAGGTGCACCGCCACCTCCCCGATCTGCCGATCATCGGCATGGGCGGGGCCCGCAGCGTCGAGGACGTCATCGAGTTCATGCTCGCCGGGGCCAGCGCGGTCGGGATCGGGACGGCCACGTTCGCGAACCCCGTCGCCACCCTCGAGCTCGTCGAGACCCTCCCGACCTGGTTGGCCGAGCGGGGCATCCGCCACGTCCGCGCCCTCACCGGCGGGGTCCGGGCATAGCAGCCCGCCGCTAGGCTTGCCCGGATGCCGCGCGACGTCGAAGCCCAGATCCTCCTGGTGGAGGACAACCCCGGCGACGTCCTCATGGTGACCCAGGCCCTGTCGCACTCCGAGGTGCCCAACCGGGTCCACGTCGCCCGCGACGGGGCCGAGGCGCTCGACTTCGCGTTCCAGCGCGGCGTCCACGCCGACGCCCCCCGTCCCGACCTGGTCTTCCTCGACATCAACCTGCCGAAGGTCGACGGGCACGAGGTGCTCGCGATGCTGAAGGACGACGAGGACCTGCGCACGATCCCGGTGGTGATGCTCACCTCCTCGGATGCGGAGTCGGACGTCCGGGCGGCCTACCGGACCCACGTCAACGCCTACCTCACCAAGGGCTTCGACTTCGCCGAGCTCGAGGCGGTCCTGCGGGAGAGCCTGCACTACTGGATCCGGCGCGTGCGGCACCTCCAGGCGTAGGGGGACCGATGGCGAGCCGCGGTCGGCGGTCGATCGTGCTGGGGGTGGTCGTCCTCATCGGCCTGCTCTCGACGGGCGCGGTGACCTCGGCGCTGTACGACCAGGCTCGCGACGAGATCGCCATCCGCTTCGCCGCGGCCGCCGAGGACCAGGCCGACCGGGTGGTGGAGGAGCTCCGCCGCGGGGTCGCCGTGGGCGAGGCGGCACGCGCCTTCGCGCTCGCGTCCGAGGACGTCACCGCGGAGGAGTGGGAGGTGTTCATCGAGCAGCTCCGGCTGGGGGAGCGGTTCCCCGCCGCCAACGGGGTCGGGCTGCAGGTCGCCATACCCGCGGGGAGCGAGGCGGCGCTCGAGGCGGAGGCGCGGGCCGCCGGTCAGGACGGGTTCACCGTCAGCCCGGCCGAGCCCGTCGGGGACGTGCGCTACGTGGTCGTGTACTTCGAGCCCGAGGCGGTGAACCGCGAGGCCATCGGCTTCGACGTGCGGAGCAACCCCGACGCGTTCGAGGCCGCCGAGCGCGCCCTCCAGGCCCGGGCCCCGCGGCTGTCCGGCCCGACCCGGTTGGTGCAGGAGACCGGCGACCAGGCCGGCGTGGTCGTCTACCTGCCCTACATCCGGCCCGGCGCGGGGACCGAGCGGCTGGTCGACGCGGGGTTCGTCACCGTGGTGTTCCGCGGCGACGAGCTCCTGTCCGGGATCCTCTCGCCATCGGGCGCGCTGGCCCTCGAGGTCGTGGACCCCCAGGGGCGGGGGCCGGCGGGTGACGGCACGGTCGGCCACGCGTCGCCCGAGGGGACCGAGGACGCCCCGGTGCGCCACCAGGCGGTCCTGAGCCGCCAGGTGCTCGGCCGGACCTGGCAGATCACGGTGTCGGCGGTCGACGGGTACGCCGTCGAGGCCGCCGCGCCCGTCATCACCGCCGTCCTCGGCCTGCTCCTGACCGGCGTGGTCGCGCTGCTCGTCTCGAACGCCCAGCGCCAGGAGCAGCGGGCCCAGGCGCTGGCCGACGCGGCCACCGCCGACCTGCGGGCGTCCGAGGCCGAGCTCGCCGCCGCCAACACCGCGCTCGAGGTCAGCAACGCGAACCTGAAGCGGTCCAACGACGAGCTGAGCCGCTTCGCCCACGTCGCCTCCCACGACCTGAAGGAGCCGCTCCGCATGGTCAGCGGCTTCGCCGGCCTGCTCGAGACCCAGCTCCACGACCGCCTCGGCGGCGACGGGCTCACCGAGATGGAGCGCACCTCCCTCACCTACATCCGGCGCGGGGCCAGCCGGATGCAGGAGCTCATCACCGACCTGCTCGAGCTGGCCAGCCTCGACCGCAGCGCCAGCCTGCGCGAGACCGTCGACGTCCGCGCCGTCGTCGACCGGGTCCTCGAGGACCTCGCCGACCAGATGGCCGACGAAGGCGCGACGGTGGAGGTGGGACCGCTCGACCCGGTGGTCGTCGACCGCCGCCAGATCGGCGGGCTGGTGCAGAACCTGCTGACGAACGCGATCAAGTTCCGCCGCCCCGACGTCCCGCCGGTCGTGCAGGTGTCGGCGGTCCGGGACGGGCGGATCTGGCGCCTGGACGTCGCCGACAACGGGATCGGCATCGCCGAGGCGGACCGCGAGGTCGTCTTCGAGGCGTTCCGCCGCATCCACTCCCGCGAGGAGTACGAGGGCACCGGCATCGGGTTGGCGATCTGCGCGTCGGTCGTCACCGCCCACGGCGGCACCATCCACATCGAGGACGGCATCGACGGGGGCACCCGCTTCACCGTCGA
Source organism: Euzebya sp. (assembly GCF_964222135.1). Lineage (NCBI taxonomy): Bacteria > Bacillati > Actinomycetota > Nitriliruptoria > Euzebyales > Euzebyaceae > Euzebya > Euzebya sp. The sequence continues at coordinate 5,406 of NZ_CAXQBR010000063.1, read as the reverse complement.
GATCCCCCAACCCGAGGCCCCCGAGGTCGAGGGGGCCGGCGGCGCTTGACCGGAGCCCCGCCGCCGCGCCGCTAGGGTCATCCGGATGCCGCAGAACCCCCTGATCGTCGCCCTCGACACCGACGACCGCGCCCGGTTGGCCGGGTGGGCCGAGGACCTCGGCCCCGTCGTCGGCCTGCTCAAGGTGGGCCTGCAGGCCCACACCGCCCTCGGCCCGGCGGTCGTCGCCGACGTCGCCGCGCACGCCCCGGTCTTCCTCGACCTGAAGCTGCACGACATCCCGAACACCGTGGCAGGCGCGGCGGCCGCGGCCGCGGACGCCGGCATCGCGATGCTCACCGTCCACGCCTCCGGGGGGCCGGCGATGGTCGCCGCCGCCGCCGAGGCCGCCCCCGACGTCGCGATCCTGGCCGTCACGGTCCTGACCAGCCTCGACGACGGGGGCCTCGCGGCCGTCGGTCAACCGCCTGCGGACGAGCAGGTCCCCCGACTCGCACGCATGGCGGTCGAGGCCGGCGCGACCGGCATCGTCTGCGCCGCCGCGGAGGTCACCGCGGTCCGCGCGGCCGTCGGCGCCGACCCCCTGGTGGTCGTGCCGGGCATCCGCCCCGCCCGGCCCGGCGCCCAACCCGACGACCAGGCCCGCACCGCCACCCCCCGCGCCGCCCTGGACGCCGGCGCCAGCCACCTCGTCGTCGGGCGTCCCGTCACGACCGCGGCCGACCCGGTCGTCGCGGCCCGCGCGATCCTCCGGGAGGTGGGCGGGACGGCGGATGTGGAATAGGGTGCGGTCTCGACATGGACCGTGACGCGCTCGCCGCCGCCATCTACGACCGCGCCCACCTGACCGGCACCTTCGTGCTGCGCTCGGGTGCGGTGACGGACCACTACTTCGACAAGTACCTCTTCGAGTCCGACCCGGCCCTCCTGCGCACCATGGCCGAGCACATGGCGCCCCTGGTCCCCGAGGGCACCGAGGCGCTCGCGGGGCTCGAACTCGGCGGGGTGCCGCTCGCGGTCATGCTCGGCCAGGTCACCGGCCTCCCGGTCCGGTTCGTCCGCAAGGAGGCGAAGAGCTACGGCACCCGCAAGCTCGCCGAGGGGGGCGACGTCGAGGGCGTGGCGATCACGGTCGTCGAGGACGTCGTGACCTCCGGCGGTCAGGTCATCGTGAGCTGCGGCGAGCTGCGCGAGCGGGGCGCCCACATCCAGGGCGTCGTCTGCGTCATCGACCGCGACGCGGGGGGCCGGGACAACCTGGCCGAGCACGACCTCACCCTGCACCCCCTCTTCACCCGCCAGGAGATCGATCGGGAGTGACCGTCGAGCGGACGGCCCACCGGCCCGGATCTCTTGACCACACCCCTCCGCAGGCCGTTAGCATGTGGCGCCCCCTCCGCCCGAACTGAAGGCCCTGTTCGAATGCCCGTTCCCGAGCTGAGCGACGATGCCCGACGTGCCGCCCTCCAGAAGGCGGCGGAGGCCCGGAAGATCCGTGCCGAGCTCAAGCAGCAGCTCCGCAGCGGCGAGGTGACCCTCGCGGAGGTCATCGACCGGGCCGAGACCGACGAGGTGGTCGGCAAGACCAAGGTCTCCGCGGTCCTCGAGGCCCTGCCCCGCATCGGCAAGAAGACCGCCCGGCGGACGATGGAGCAGCTCGACATCTCCGAGTCCCGGCGCCTGCGGGGCCTCGGCGACCGGCAGCGCGAACGGCTGCTGGAGCAGTTCGGCCCCGGCCCGACCGGGTGACCGGGCCCCGACCCCACCGGGGTCGGGTGATCGTCGTCAGCGGACCGGGCGGGGTCGGCCAGGGCACGGTCGTCCAGGCCCTGCGCCGCCGGCACCCCGACCTGGCCGTGTCGATATCGGCGACCACCCGCCCGCGCCGTCCGGGTGAGGTCGACGGCGAGCACTACCACTTCGTCGACCGGCGCACCTTCCTCGACATGGTCGAGCGCGGCGAGTTCCTCGAGTGGGCGGAGTTCAACGGCAACCTCTACGGGACCCCGTGGAGCTCGATCGCCGACGCGGTCGCCGACGGCCAGGTCGTCGTGCTCGAGATCGACGTGCAGGGCGCCGCGTCGGTGCGGCGGCGCGAGGAGGAGGTCGGCGACGTCGAGGCCACGCTCGTCTTCATCGACCCGCCGTCCTGGGAGGCGCTCGAGGACCGGCTGCGCCACCGCGGGTCCGAGGACGAGGACTCGATCGCCGCCCGCCTGCGCATCGGACGGCTCGAGATGGACCAGGCCAGCGCGTTCGACCACCGGGTCCTCAACGACACCGTCGACGCGGCGGTCTCGCGGCTGGAACGTATACTCGCGGGCACGCCGCAGGCCTGACGTCGGCCGCGGCGTGCACCGATCTCCCCGAGACCCCTCCCGAGGCTGATGCCCGATGGCCACGATCGACGACCTGCTCGCGCGGGTGGACTCCAAGTACACGTTGGTGCACCTCGCCGCCATCCGCGCGCGCGAGATCAACAACTACTACCACTCCCTCGGTGAGGGGATGGGCCAGTACGTCCGCCCGCTCGTCGAGCAGGTCGACTCGAACAAGCCGCTGTCGATCGCCATGGAGGAGATCGCGCAGGACAAGATCGTCGTGCAGCGCCCCGAGGAGGCCCGTGCCCGCGCGGCCGCGATGATGGCCGACGACGACGCCGACGTGGTCACCCTGCCCCAGGGCGCCGACGCGATCCTCGACGACGACGGCGAGCCCACCGACCTCTCCGACGGCGAGTAGCCAGCCCCGCCGCCGGTCAGCACACCTCGTCGCCGTGGCCCCCTCCCTGGCCGGCCGTGAGGTGCTCCTCGGCGTGTCCGGGGGCGTCGCCGCCTACAAGGCCGCGTCCCTCGCGCGGGGGCTGAAGAAGCTCGGCGCCGACGTCCAGGTCATCCTGACCGGGGGTGCCACCCGCTTCGTGCAGCCCGCCCAGTTCGAGGCGCTCACCGGCCGTCGCTGCTACACCGACACCTTCAGCGACGTCGAGCGGATCGTCCACGTCGAGGTCGCCCGCCGTGCCGACGTCGCGATCTTCGCGCCGGCGACGACGAACCTGATCGCCAAGTTCGCCGCCGGCATCGCCGACGACCTGGTCACCTCGACGTTCACCTGCCTGACCGTGCCGACGGTCATCGCCCCGGCCATGCACACCGAGATGTGGCTCCACCCGGCCACCCAGGCGGCGGTCCGGCTGCTCGCCGAGCGCGGCGCGACGATCGTCGGGCCGGGGGAGGGGGAGCTCGCGGGCGGCGACGTCGGGCCGGGCCGCCTGGAGGACGAGGACGTGCTCCTCGAGGCCGTGCTCCGCGCCGCCGGACGGGCCGACCACCCGCTGTCGGGACGTCGGGTCGTGGTGACGGCCGGCGGGACGCGCGAGCGGCTGGACCCCGTCCGGTTCCTGTCGAACCGGTCGACGGGGAAGATGGGGTACGCGATCGCCGAGGCCGCCGCCGCGGTGGGCGCGACCGTCGACCTGGTCGCCGCCCCGACCGCGTTGGCCGACCCGCCGGGCGTGACGACCACGCACGTCGAGTCCGCCCTCGACATGCACGCGGCCGTGATGGCGCTCGCGCCCGCGGCGGACGTGATCGTCAAGGCGGCCGCGGTCAGCGACTTCCGGCCCGTGGCGGTGTCGGACCAGAAGCTGAAGAAGGACGCCTGGACCGGGTCGGGGGCGGAGGGTGACGGCGTCACCCTCGAGCTGGCCCGCAACCCGGACATCCTGGCCGACCTCGGACGCCGCGACGACATCGATGCGGTCCTGGTCGGCTTCGCTGCCGAGACCACCGACGTCGAGTCCTACGGGCGCGGCAAGCTCGAGTCGAAGGGTGCCGACCTGATCGTCGTCAACGACGTCAGCCAGTCCGACGCCGGCTTCGGGGTCGACACCAACCGCGTGGTCATCCTCGGGCGGGACGGGTTCCGCAGGGCGGTGGACCTGGCGTCGAAGCGGGCGGTCGCCGACGTCATCCTGGACCTGGCGGCCGAGCGCCTGCGCGGCTGACCGCACTGCGCGATCGACCAAGCCCGGCCAGAGGGCGGATGCGCACCCTCCGCTAGGCTTGCCGGCGACGCGGACGGCCGAGCGGCGCCGTCCCGACGGCGGCGCGGACCGGCGCACGCCCGCACACCGCACCCGACCACAGGACCGCGCACCCATGGCACGCAGCTGGCAGTTCACCTCAGAGTCCGTCACCGAAGGGCACCCCGACAAGGTCGCCGACCAGATCTCGGACTCGGTCCTCGACGCGGTCCTCGAGCTGGACGACGACCCCTGGCACGCCCGTGTGGCCTGCGAGACGCTGGTCAACACCGGGTTGGTCGTGGTCGCCGGCGAGATCCGCACCACCGCGTTCGTCGACTTCGACCGGATCGTCCGCCAGACCCTCGGGGACATCGGCTACGACTCGGCCGCCGCCGGCTTCGACGGCCGGACCTGCGGGGTGCTGATCGCCATCGACGAGCAGTCCCCGGACATCGCCGGCGGCGTCGACCGCGCGATGGAGTCGCGCAGCGGCCCCACCGACGACGAGCTCGACAACCTCGGCGCCGGCGACCAGGGGATGATGTTCGGCTACGCGACGAACGAGACCCCGTCGCTGATGCCGTTGCCGATCGACCTGGCGCACAAGCTCGCCCGCCGGCTCGCCGCGGTGCGCCACGACGGCACCGTCCCGTACCTGCTGCCCGACGGCAAGACCCAGGTCACGGTGACCTACGACGGCGGGAAGCCCGTCAGCGTCGACCGGGTGCTGATCTCCACCCAGCACCTGCCCGACATCGACGTGCCCACCCACATGACCCCGGACCTGATCGAGCACGTCATCCGGCCCGTCCTGCCCGAGGGCATGGCCGTGACCGACGACCAGGTGCTGATCAACCCGTCCGGCAAGTTCGAGATCGGCGGCCCGCACGCCGACGCTGGGCTGACCGGCCGGAAGATCATCGTCGACACCTACGGCGGCATGGCCCGCCACGGCGGCGGGGCGTTCAGCGGCAAGGACTCCACCAAGGTCGACCGGTCCGGGGCGTACGCGACCCGCTGGGTGGCGAAGACCATCGTCGCCGCCGGCCTGGCCGAGCGCGCCGAGCTGCAGGTCGCCTACGCGATCGGCGTGGCCCGTCCCGTGTCGCTGATGCTCGAGACGTTCGGGACCGAGACCCAGGACCCCGAGAAGATCCTCGAGGGCGTGAAGGAGGTCTTCGACCTGCGCCCCGCTGCGATCATCCGCGACCTCGGCCTGCGCAAGCCGATCTTCCGCCCCACCGCCGCCTACGGCCACTTCGGTCGGGACGAGTTCCCCTGGGAGCAGACCGACCGCGCCGACGACCTCCGCTCCGCCGCCGGCGCGTAGCACCGTCCACAGAGGTGTGTCGGGAGACCCGTCAGGATGACGGGTCTCC
>NZ_CAXQBR010000062.1 GCF_964222135.1 Euzebya sp. | reverse complement strand
TGGGACCCCTCTACTGGTACCTGCTGGCCCGCTACGGCTACCCCCGCCACCCGATGGAGCGGGCGGCCAGGATCGCCGGCCGTCGCGCGCGGGGGGCCTGACCGGGGCAGGTCCGGGCCTAGGCCGGGGGCGGGGGTGGGGGCGGCGGCGGGGCGCCCGAGCCCGCGGGCGGGGGGCCTGCGGGCGGCGGGGTGCGCGACGGCGGCGCGCTCGGCGGGGGTGGGGGTGCCCCGCCACCGGAGGACGGCGGGCCGGACGGGCCCGCTGCCGGGGCGTCAACCGGCGGTCCGGCGGACGGCGGGGGTGCCGGCGGCGGGGGCGGCGGAGCGGCAGGCGGCTCCTCGTCGCGCACCAGGGCGGCGTCGTCGGCGGTCGCGCCCGGCGTGGCGCCCCGCCACGTGGCCGGCTGGCCCGCCGCGTCGTCGCCGGGCAGGGTTGCGGCGCGGACCGGCTTGCGCCGCGGCCGTCCGCGCAGGACCCCGAGGGCGAGGAACACCGCGGCCAGCAGCGCAGCGCCGATGGAGACCCAGATGAGGATCAGGTCGTCGCGGAGCAGGGCTCCGACGGCAAGGCTGACGGCCGAGACGACGACGAGCACCAGGCTGATGACGATCACGAGGAGGGTCCTTCGGTCGGGAGCGTCCGCGAGCGTAGCGCTAGGACTCGCGGTGCATGACGTGGACGAGATCCGGGTCGGGATCCGGGTCGTCGTCGCCGGTCTCGGCCTCGTCGGTCCTGGCCTCGTCGGTCCTGTCGTCGGTCCTGTCGTCGGTCCTGTCACCGACGACCTCGTCGACGTCGACGGCCTCGACCGCGGCGAGCAGCGAGGACTCCGCCTCCGGGGCGGTCGCCCGGAGGGACTCGAGCCGCGCGGTCTGCTCCCCCAGCACGGCCAGCACGTGGTCGGCGAGGGCCGTGCGCATGTCCGCGAGCTCCCTGGCCTCGTCGAGCGCCCGCTCGAGCACGGCGCGGGCACGCGACTGCGAGGCGGTGAGCCCCTCCGCCGCCGCGTCGCGGAGCTGGGCGGCGTCCGCACGGGCCTCGGCGGTGATCCGGTCCGCCTCGGCGATCGCGTCCTCGCGGGTGCGGTCGGCCTCCTCCCTCGCGTCGGCGATGGCCTGCTCGGCGATCGCCCGGGCGTCCTCGGTGACCTGCTGGGCCTCCGCGGAGGCCGTCGTGCGGAGCCGCGTCGCCTCCTCCGTCGCCGCCCCGCGCTCGGCGGCGGCGAACTCCTCGGCCTGGCGGGTCGTGCGCTCCGCGGCGGCCCGGGCGCCGGTGACGGTCTCCTCCGCCTCCTCCTTCGCCCTCGTGAGCAGCGCCTCGGCGGCGTCGCCGGCCTCGACGGTGGTGCGCTCGGCGTCGGCGCGGGCGGTGGTGCGCAGCTGCTCGGCCTCGGTCCGCGCGGCCGTCAGCGTCTCGGTCGCCTCGGTCCGCGCGGCCGGCAGCGTCTCGGACGACTCGGTCCGCGCGGCCGTCAGCGTCTCGGTGGCCTCCGCCCGGGCGTCGGCGACGGCCTGCTCGGCGGCGGCGCGGGCGTCCTCGATCACGGCCCGGGCCTCGGCCTCGGACTGCTGGGTGAGCGCGCGTGCCCGCTCGGTCGCGTCGGCGACGAGCCGCTCGGCCTCCGCGGTGGCGTCGGCGACCAGCCGCTCGGCCTCCTCGGCGGCGCTGCGCCGCGCCGCGTCGGCCTCGGCGTGGGCCGGCTCCAGGACGGCGCGGGCCTCCTCGCGAGCGCGCGAGACGAGGTCCTCGGCCTGCTGCTCGGCGTCGGCGACGGTCTGGGCCGCCCGCGACTCGGCCTCGGCCACCGTGGCGTCGGCGGTCCGCTGGGCGGTGATCAGCGTCCGCTTGAGCAGCCGCTCGGCCTCGAGCGCCTCGCCGGCGGAGGCCTCGACCTCGGCGATCCGGGCGGTGGCGTGGGCCTCGGCCGCGGCCATGCGCCGCTGGGCCTCGGCGACGCGCTCCTCGGCGAGGGCGATCGCCTCCTTGGCGTGTCGCTCGGCGTCGGCGATGCGGGCTGACAGGTTCTCACGGTCGCGGAGCAGGTCGCTGAGGGCGTCCACGACGCGGTCGAGGAAGGTGTCGACCTCCTCGCGGTCGTAGCCCCGGAACTCGGTCTCGAAGACCTGCCGCTCGACGTCCTCCGGTGACAGGCTCATGGCTCCTCCTCCTCGGATGGCCGGATCAGCAGATCAGCTGCTGCAGGATCACGACGGCGAAGAACACGATGAGGATCGACACGTCGAAGCCGACCGCGCCCATGCGGAGCGGCGGGATCGCGCTGCGGAGCGGCGCGACCGCCCACTCGGTCGACGTGTGCACCACCGAGGCGACGGGGACCAGCGGGTCGGGCGGGCGGGGGATCCAGGAGAAGATCACCCGGACGATCAGGAGGATGTAGAAGACCGTCAGGGCCAGGCACAGGATCGTTCGCATGTCGAGACGACTCTACGCCGGTGCGCGACCGCGACCGCGCACCTCCCCCCGGCGGTCGGACTAGCGGACGAGGCCCCGGTCGCGCAGGCGGTCCATCTCGGTCGAGGCGATGTCCACGTCGGCGGGGGTCAGCAGGAAGATCCGGTCGCCGGTCCGCTCGATGCTGCCGTCGAGGCCGTAGATCAGGCCGGACGCGAAGTCGAGGAGGCGCTTGGCGACGCTCTCGCTGGCGCCCTTCAGGTCCATGACGACCGGGGTGCCGTCGCGGAACTGCTCGCCGACGTCCTCGACGTCGTTGAAGGCGCTCGGGGCGGTGACGTGGACGCGGTCGACGATGCGCGGACCGCCGGCGGCGTCGGTCGCCGGCTCGTCCCGGCTGGGTCCGCCGAGGACGTTGACGGTGCCGCTCGGCCGGTCGGGCGGCGGGGTGGCGGCCGGTCCCTGGCCGGGCACGGGCGCCGGCGGCTCCTCGACCCGGCCCGCGGCGGGGATGCGCCGGACGTTGGACGGCTCGGGACGGGGCGCGGCCGGCGGCTCGGGGTCGAGGCCGGGACCGCCGAAGGGCTGGTCGGCCGGCAGGTCGGCGTACTCGTCCTCGTACTCCTCGACGAGCCCGAGGAACTGCAGTGTGCGCTTCCACCCGTTGGATGCCATCGTGTCTCCCTTCGCGCCTCCGAGGCGGCGGCCACGGTAGTCGTGTGAGGTCGTGTGATCGTCGGTCGGTCGGTCAGTCGGTGTCACGGCCACCACCGCGGGGGCCGAAGATCGCCGTCCCCACCCGGATGATCGTGGCGCCGTGCTCGATCGCGGACTCGAAGTCCGCGGACATCCCCATGGAGAGGTGCAGCACCTCGGGGAATCGGCCGCGCAGGTCGTCGCGGAGGGCCCGCATCCGGCTGAACGCCCGGTCCGGGTCGTCGTCCAGGGCGGGGATGGTCATCAGCCCCTGCACGCTGATGCCGGGCAGCTCGCGGATCTTCGCGACCGCGGTGGCGGTCTCGTCCGCGGCGAAGCCGCCCTTGTCGGGGTCGTCGGAGATGTTGACCTGCACCAGCACGCGCTGCACGGCCCGCGTGGCGGCGGCCTGCTCCGCGATGGCCTCGGCCAGCGGGATGCGGTCCACGGAGTGGATCAGCGTCGCCGGCCCGAGCACCAGGTCGACCTTGTTGCGCTGCAGGCGCCCGACGAAGTGCCAGCGGACGCCGAGGGGCGGGTCGGCGGCGACCCGGGCGGCCAGGGCCTGCGCGCGGCTCTCGCCGAAGTCGGTGAGACCCTCGTCCCGGGCGGCCCGGACCGCGTCGTCGTCGACGGTCTTCGAGACCGCGACCAGGGTGATGCCGCTGGGGCTGCGGCCGCTCCGCTCGATGGCGGCGGCCATGCGACGCCGGACGTCGGCCACGCGGGCGGCGAGCTCGGGGTCAGGCACGGCGGCCCCCCGCGAGGTGGACGACGACGCCGGCGTGGCGTCCGGCCGGACGTCCCTCCGCCAGGGTCGCGCGGTGGGAGAACCAGCGGTCCCGCCCGCCGCAGCGGGTGCAGGCGCCCGCCCGGCGGATCCGGTGGACGCCGAGCACGTCGAGCTGGGCCACGACCGCGCCGGGCAGGTCCACCGACGTGGTCCCCCACGTCGTGGTGGTCCGCACCCGACGGCCGACGGCGCCGCCGATGGCCGCGACGACCTCGTCAGCCACGTCCTCGGAGACCTCGTAGCAGCACGGGCCGATGGCCGGGCCGAGCACGACGTCGCGGTCGGTGACGTCGTCGCCGGTCACCTCGCGCAGCCGCCGCGCCGTGGCGCCGACGACCCCGTTGACGACCCCGGCCCGACCGGCGTGGGCGGCGGCGACGCCGCCCGGGCTCGCCAGGAGCACCGGGACGCAGTCGGCGGCCAGCACCCCCAGCCCCAGACCGGGTTCGGTCGTGACCACGCCGTCGCACGCCGGCGGCGGATCGGCGGGGGCGGTCGCGGTGACGACCACGTCGCCGTGGACCTGGTCCATCCACGCGATCCGATCGGGTGCGACGCCGACCGCGGCGGCGAGCGCCGCGCGGTGGCGGGTGTGGTCGCCGTCCCCGACCGTCGGCGACATCGTGCCGGCCGAGGAGTCGGAGAACGCGTAGCGCGCAGCGGCCACCGACGGCGACAGCACCCCGGTGAGGGGTGCCGCCGGCGTCTCCACCCGCGGGGGTGCGGGAGGAACGGCCTCCGCGCTGATGGCGGGGGACGGTGAGGTGGTCATGGGGAAGCGGAGAGCTGTGGGGTCGGGGCGCCTACCTGCGGAGGAAGGAGGGGATGTCGAGGTCGTCGGCGTCCTCTGCGTCCCGGGACTCGGCGGCCGGACGGGGCTCGGACGGGGAGCGGAACACCTCGTCGTCCTCGTCGTCGTCCTCGAGGATCGACGGCAGCGGCGGCGGGGACTCGACCCGGACGGTCCGGCCGAAGTCGGGGCGCGCCGGCTGCTCACGGCCCGGGCGCAGCGCCGTGACGGTGGCTGCGGCCTGGGACGACATCTGCGTCGGTGCCTCGCGCTGCTTGGTGGTCGGGCTGTCGTTGAACCCGGCGGCGATGACGGTGACCTTGACCTCGTCGCCGAGGGAGTCGTCGATCACGGTGCCGAAGATGATGTTGCCGTCGGGGTCGGCGTGCTCCTGGACCGCGGCGGCGGCCTCGTTGACCTCGTGGAGGCCGAGGTCCGAGCCGCCGGCGATCGTCAGCAGGACGCCGCGGGCGCCGTCCATCGACGCCTCGAGCAGCGGGGAGGAGATCGCCATCTCCGCCGCGGAGCGCGCACGCCCCTCGCCGCGGGCCTTGCCGACGCCCATCGTGGCCGAGCCGGCGTCGCGCATCACGGTGGACACGTCGGCGAAGTCGGTGTTGATCAGACCGGGGGTGGTGATCAGGTCGGTGATGCCCTGCACGCCGTGGAGGAGCACGTCGTCGGCCAGGCGGAACGCCTCCAGCATCGAGGTCTCGGTGTCGGAGATCTCGAGCAGCCGGTCGTTCGGGATCACGATCAGGGTGTCGACGGCGGCGGCGAGCCGCTCGACGCCGTGCTCGGCCTGCATCGCGCGGCGCTTGCCCTCGAAGGAGAACGGCCGGGTGACGACGCCGATGGTCAGCGCGCCGAGGCCCTTGGCGATGTCCGCCACGATCGGCGCGCCGCCGGTGCCGGTGCCGCCGCCCTCGCCAGCGGTGACGAAGACCATGTCGGCGCCCTTCAGCACCTCCTCGATCTCGTCGCGGTGCTCCTCGGCGGCCTTCTCCCCCACCTCGGGGTCGGAGCCGGCGCCCAGGCCGCGGGTGAGCTCACGCCCGACGTCGAGCTTCACGTCAGCGTCGGACATCAGCAGCGCCTGCGCGTCGGTGTTCACCGCGATGAACTCCACGCCCTTCAGGCCTGCTTCGATCATCCGGTTGACGGCGTTCACGCCACCGCCGCCGATGCCCACCACCTTGATGACGGCCAGGTAGTTCTGGGGTGCGGCCACTCGCTTCTCCTTGTCACCCGTGCTCTGCCGGCACGGTCTTCGGACGGTCCATGGGGGAAGCCCGCCGGGGGACCACGGGGGTCTCTGGCGGGGCATGTTCGGGTCCGGGAGAACCCTCACCCTCAAGTAGAGGGTTATAGTTATGTAAACCTCTTGACTGGACAGACCTTACTCAGAGGGTCTGGAGGCGTCAACTCAACCCTGCCCTGCCCGGATGGCCGGGGAACCTGGACGCCCGTCGTCGGGGTTGTGGCGCCGGCACCTGCACGATGCCCCGGAGGGTGCCGGACGATGTGCAGGTCCGAGCTGGCCGAGACCCGACGACGTGCGGATGGAGAGGTGAGGGTCGTGCCCGGCCTCGGTGGGATCCGTGCCCGGGCTGGCCGGACCCGGCGTCGGCGTCGGCGGAACACCTCGACGATGTGCACGTCGACAGCCTGAGCGGCCGAACTGCACCTCAGCCGCGCGCTCCGGTACGGCAGCGCGGCCGTCCGGCGGTGGTCGCGGGTCGCCCGGAGGGCGCGCGACGACGGATCAGGTGCGGACGACGGGGCGGTCGGGGATGCGGACGTCGAAGGCCTGCGGGGTGGTGCCGTTCCCGATGGTCTCGGCGACCAGCGCGGCGATCGTCGCGGCCTTGGCGCTGACGTCCTCGGCGCGGCCCAGGTGGGCGACCAGCTCGACGGTGCCGTCTTCGGTGGGGATGTGGAGGATGGCGTCGACCTGCCCCTCCCCCACGCCGGTGTAGGCGACCACCCAGTCCGCGACGACGGTGGGCATGGCGGCGGCGACGGCGGCGACGGCCTGCAGATCCGGGTCGGCGACGCGTGACCCGACGCTCGGCGGCGTGACCACCTCGACGGTCGGCAGGGCGTCGACGGCGTCGTCCAGGGTCACCGCGCTGCCGGGCGCCGCACCGGCGGGGAGGGACTCGACGACCACGCCGTCGCCGTCCAGCAGGAAGGTGGTCTCGCCGACGGTGGCGCGGACGACCGGTTCGGCGACGGCCACGCGCACCTCGACCGTCGAGGGCAGGCGCCGGTGGGCGGTGGCGCGACGGACCCACGGCAGGTCCTCGACCCGTGAGGCGACCGCGCCCAGGTCCACGTCCAGGACGTTCGTGCCGGCGGCCAGCCCCGCCTGCGCGGCGACGACGTCCTGCTGGGAGCCGTCGAGGCCGACCAGGGCGACCTCGTCGACGGCGAGCAACGGCGAGCGCACCACGCCGATGGTTACCAGGACCAGTCCGAGGAGGATCGCGAGGCTCGCGGTGATCATGTCATCACGGCGACGGCGGGCGCGCAGGTGGGCGATGGCGCGCTCGCGGATCCGGGGGTGGCCCGCGATGGCGACCGGCGCCTGGGCGATCCCGAGCCACACCAGCGGCCGGGCGGGACCCTGCCGCGGCGGCCGGGGCGCGACGCCTCGGGCCGGCCGGGCTGGGCCACGGCGCCGGCCCCGACCCCGGCCGGAGGTGGCACGTCCAGCGGCGGCGCGGCCAGCCCCCGCGGGTGCGGCTGCCGGGCGGGCGGGGCCGACCAGGCCGAGGAAGCGGAGGGCGGTGGTGGCAGGTCCGGTCCTCACTGCGCTACGCCCCCTCTCCGAAGTCGCCGACGATGACCACCTCAGGATGCAGCACCACGCCGTGGATCCGTTCGACCTCCTGCTGCGCGTGGCGGATGACCGCGTGGACGTCGGCCGCGCGGGCACCTGGTTCGACGGTGATGAAGTTGGCGTGCACCGCGGAGATCCGGGCGCCCCCGACCCGGTGGCCCTTCAGGTCCGCGGTGTCGATCAGCCGGCCGGCGGAGTCCCCCGGCGGGTTGGTGAACACGCTCCCGCAGGACGGGGAGTTGATCGGCTGGTGGTCCCGTCGCCACTGGCGCATCTCGGCCATGTCAGCGGCGAGGACGTCGGCATCGGCCTCGGACAGCGAGACCTCGGCGGCGGTCACCACGGCGTCGGGCGGCAGGTCGGTGCGCCGGTAGGCCATGTGCAGGTCGGCCGCCGCGATCCGCTCGACCGCCCCGGTGGTCAGGCGGACGACGTCGACGGCGACAAGCACGTCGGCCATCTCGCCGCCGTGGGCACCGGCGTTCATCCGCACCGCGCCACCGACCGCGCCGGGGATGGCGACGGCGAAGGCCATGCCGCCCAACCCCTCCCGCTCGAGGGCGTTGGCGAGGACCGGCATCGGCTCTGCGCCGCCGAGGGTGACCCGGCGGTCCGCCGGGTCGTCGCCGGGCTGGACCTCGACGCCGCGCAGGCCCTTGCCGAGGGTGATGACGACGCCGTCCCAGCCGGCGTCGGCGATCAGCAGGTTGGAGCCGCGCCCGAGGACCAGCCAGGCCGCGTCGTGGTCGCGGCACACCCCGGCGATGGCCTGCAGGTCGGCGATCGATTCAGCGCGGACCAGGGCACGGGCGGGGCCGCCGACCTTGAGCGTCGTCCGCTCCGAGAGCGGCGCGCCGGCGCGGACCTCCCCCTCCACCGCATCGGTCAGGGCCGCGACGAGCGGGTCGGGCGCGCTCACGTGGCACCGCCGAGGCGCGCGAGCAGCTGCGGGCCGAGCTCGGTGATGTCGCCGGCGCCCATGGTGAGGACGAGGTCGCCGGGTGCGACGAGCTCGAGCACGGCGTCGGGCAGCCCGGACAGCTGGGGCAGGTAGCGCACCTCCGCGCCGGCGGTCGACGCGGCGTCGGCGACCATCGCGCCGGTGACGCCGTCGACGGGCTCCTCACCGGCGGCGTAGACGTCGGTGACGACGACCAGGTCGGCGCTGGCGAGCGCACGGCCCAGGTCGACCCCGATCGCCTGGGTGCGGCTGTAGCGGTGGGGCTGGAAGACCGCCACGACCCGGCCGTCGGGGTTCGCCTGGCGGGCGGCGTCCAGGGTCGCGGCCAGCTCGGTCGGGTGGTGGCCGTAGTCATCGACGACCTCGATCCCGCCGGCGCGGCCGAGCCGCTGGAAGCGCCGCAGCGCCCCGGTGAACTGCGCCATCCCGGCGGTGGCGGCGGCCACGTCCCCACCGACCTCGCGGGCGGCGATCACCGCGGCGGCGGCGTTGAGGACGTTGTGGCGTCCGGGGACCGCGACCACGACCGTGCCGAGCGGGGTGCCGTCCTGGGTGAGCTCGAACCGCGATCCGCCGTCGGCGGTGACCTCGACGCCAGTGATGCGGACGTCGGCGTCGGCGGCGGTGCCGTAGGTCAGGACCGGCGCGCGGACGTCGCCGACCAGCCCTGCGGTGCCCGGGTCGTCCGCGCACAACACCGCGAGACCGCCCGCGGGACGCCGGTCGAGGAACTGCACGAACGCGTCGCGGTAGGCGTCGAGGTCGGCGTAGACGTCGTGGTGGTCCATCTCCAGGTTGGTGATGACCGCCACGTCCGGGGTCAGGCGCAGGAACGAGCGGAACGCCTCGTCGGCCTCGGCGACGAACACCTCCCCGGTGCCGTGGTGGGCGCCCGTCGACCCGGAGATCGCCCCGCCGATCGCGAAGGAGGGATCGAGCCCGCAGGCCTGCAGGGCGACGGTGACCATCGACGTCGTGGTGGTCTTGCCGTGGGTGCCGCTGATGAGCACCCGCCGCCGGCCGGCCATCAGCAGCTCGAGCAGGTCCGCGCGGAGGATGACGGGGATGCCGAGCGCCTCGGCGCGGGCGCGCTCGACGTTGCCCGGGGGGACGGCGTTCGAGACCACCACGAGGTCGGCGCCCTCCACCTGGTCTGCGACGTGGCCGATGTGGATGCGGGCGCCCATGGCCTCGAGGGCCGCGGAGGCCTGCCCACCGCGCAGGTCGCTGCCGCTGACACCCAGGCCGCGCTCGACCAGCACCTGGGCCAGGGCCTGCATCCCCGATCCGCCCACCCCGATGAGGTGGACGTGGGTGTCGGGGGTCAGCTCGAGGTCGCGGGGGTCGGCGTACTGGCTCACGGTCCCTCCGTGGGGGGTCGGTCGTCGGCGACCTCGAGGACCAGCGCCGCCAGGGCGCGGGCGGCGTCGGGCCGCCCGAAGGACGCCGAGCCCTCGCGCATCGCGAGGTGGCGGTCGTCGTCCAGCAGCAGCGGCTCGGCGGCGCGGACCAGCGCCGCGGCGTCGAGGTCGGCGTCGGGCACCACGACCGCCCCGCCGGCACGGGCGACGGCGCGGGCGTTCGCGGTCTGGTGGTCCGCGGTCGCGTGGGGGTAGGGCACCATCACCGCGGGGATGGCGAGGGCGGTCAGCTCGGCGATCGAGGAGGCGCCGGCGCGGCACACCACCACGTCGGCGGCGGCGTAGGCCAGGTCCATCCGGTCGATGAACTCGCGGCACACGACCTTGAGGTCGCCGTCCGCCGTGGCGCCGTCGGGATCGACGCCCGCGGCCTGCCAGGCGGCGCGGGTGTCGGCGTGGGTCCGCGCCCCGGCGGCGTGCAGGACCTGCAGCCGGCCCGGCTCGGTCCACGCCGCGACGCTCTGGGTGATCGCGGTGTTGATGCGGAGGGCGCCCTGGCTGCCGCCGAACACCAGCAGGGTGCGGCGGGCGGGGTCGAGGCCGAAGGTGCGCAGGGCCTCGGGGCGGAGGGCGTCGCGGATGCCGGCGGCCGTCGCGATCGGGTCGTCGTCGTCCTGCCCGCCAGCGCCAGGATCGCGCCGAACCTCGCCGTCAGGCGAGGGAGGCCCCGATCGCGCCGAACCTCGCTCCTGCGCCGACCCGGCGACCGCCGCGAGCAGATCCGGGCGGACCGGGTTGCCGGTCAGGACCGTCCGGGTGCCCCCGAACCCGGTGGCGGCCTCGGGGAAGGACACGGCGACGACGGCGGCCAGTCGCCCCGCGAGCCGGTTCGCCACGCCGGGGACGGCGTTCTGCTCGTGGACGACGAGCGCCGTGCCGGTCACCCGGGCGGCCAGCGCGAGCGGCACCGAGGTGTAACCGCCGAAGCCGACCGCGGCGATCACGTGGCGCTCGCGGATCAGCCGGACGACCCGGCGGACCGCACCGAGGAGCACGCCGGGCAGGCGCACCGTCGCCGGGGACAGCCGGCGGCTCAGGGCCATCGCCGGCACGGTGTGCAACCTGAACCCGGCGTCGGGCACCAACCTGGCCTCGAGCCGGTCGGCTGTGCCGACGAACTCGATGTCGAGGTCGGGCCGCGCGGCGGCCAGGGCGTGCGCCGTCGCGAGGCCCGGGAAGACGTGGCCACCGGTGCCGCCCGCGGCCACCAGGACCACGTCACCCATCGTCGTCGGCCACCTCCACGTCGACCCCCTCGGCCCCGCCCTGGCCGGCCCGCGTCCCGACGGGTGGGCACTGGCGCGCGACCGCGATCAGGATGCCGACCCCCGCCATCGTGATCACCAGCGACGAGCCGCCGAAGGACACCAGCGGCAGGGTGACGCCGGTCACGGGCAGGACGCCGACGACCGAGGAGATGTTGATCGCGGCCTGCAGCGCCAGCCAGGCCGTGATCCCGGCGGCGAGCAGCCGGCCGAAGGTGTCGGGCGCCCGCATGGCGGTGCGGCAGCCGAAGAAGGCGAGCGCGGCGAATGCGGCCATGACGCAGAGCGCGCCGATCAGGCCCAGCTCCTCGCCGATGATGGCGTAGATGAAGTCGGTGTGGGCGTTGGGGACGTAGAGCCACTTGCCCCTCCCCTGCCCGAGCCCGACGCCGAGGACGCCGCCGTTCCCGAGGGCGATGAACCCCTGGGTCGTCTGGTAGCCATAGCCGTCCCGGAACGCCTCGTTGGTCGGGTCGAGCCAGGCGTCGATGCGACCGACGCGGTATGGCGTCGTCGAGATCGCCCAGGCCGCCAGCCCGGCGACGACGGCGCCGCCGATGGCGAGGATCCGCAGCGGGAGCCCCGCGACGAACAGCGGGGTCAGCCCGACCGCGGCGACCAGCACGGCGGACTCGAGGTCGGGGCTGACCGCGACCAGCGCGGCGGCCAGGACGATCGCCGGGCCGGCCGGCAGCCACATCGCGGTCACGTCACCGCGCCGCACCCGCGCCCAGCGCAGCGCCAGGATGTGGGCGGTGTAGGCCGGGAGGGTGAGCTTGACGATCTCGGCCGGCTGGACCGAGAGCGGACCGAGCTGGAACCAGCGGCGGGCGCCGTTGATCTCCTCGCCGACGATGAGCACGAGCACCATCGCGACGAGGGTCACCAGCAGGGCGAGGGCCGTGCCCCGCCGCCAGCGGCGGTAGTCGACGGCGGCGGCGACCAGCGCCACGGGCAGCCCGATCCCGGCCCAGAACGCCTGGCGGGCGAAGACGTCGAAGGCGTCGCCGGTCTGGGCGGCGGACTGGACGAAGGACGCGCTGAACGTCATGACCAGCCCGAGGACCAGCAGGCCGCCGCCGACGACGGCGAGGCCGATCGCGTCGGTCGTCGCCCGACCGGCGAGGACCAGGCGGCGCGAGGGCGCGGTGGTGCTCGTCGCTCGCGTGATCGCCATCAGAGCCCGACCCCCGCGCTGGCGCGCCGGGGTCGCCCCCCGGCCTGTCGCCTGATCGCTCGCGTGCTCGCCATCAGCCGCTCCCCGCCCGTGCGAGGTACTCGGCGTAGAACAGGCCGAGGCCGAAGGCGGTGCACAGCCCGCCGATGATCCAGAACCGGACGATGACCTGGTTCTCGTGCCAGCCGACCTGCTCGAAGTGGTGGTGGAACGGCGCCATCTTGAACAGCCGGCGCCCACCGCCCAGCCGGAAGAACGCGATCTGGAGGATCACGCTGACCGTCTCCGCCACGAACAGCCCGCCGATGATGATGAGGAGCAGCTCGGTCTCGGTCAGCACCGACAGGGCCGCGAGCATCCCGCCGATGGCGAGGGATCCGGTGTCCCCCATGAAGATCTTGGCGGGGTGGGCGTTCCACCACAGGAACCCGAGCGTCGCGCCCATCGCCGACGCCGCAGCGATCGCCAGGGTGTCGGCGTGGATCCACGCCTCGGTCGTGTAGTCGAGCTGGTGGCGGAAGATCCAGAACGCGATGATCGTGTACGCGCCGAACACCATCGCGCTGACACCGGCGGCCAGCCCGTCGAGCCCGTCGGTCAGGTTCACCGCGTTCGACGTCGCCGACAGGATCACGAAGCAGAACACCGGGAACAGCACCGGCCCGAAGTCGAGCGACAGGGGGCCGATGAACGACAGCTGGGTGGACGTCTCGGCGACGTACTGGGCCCCGAACGCGAACGCGATCGCGACCAGGGCCTGCCCGCCGAACTTGGCGGTCTTCGTCAGGCCCAGGTTCCGCTGGTTGCGGAGCTTGATGAGGTCGTCGAGGAACCCGACGGTCCCCATCCCCGCGAAGGTGCCCATCGCGAGCAGCCCGCCGGCGGAGTCGAGCCGACCGGCGACCAGCACCGCGACGGTGTAGGCGATGACCGCGGCGATGATGATCGCCGCGCCGCCCATCGTCGGGGTGCCGCGCTTGGTCTGGTGGCTCTGGGGTCCGTCGTCGCGGATCAGCTGCCCGAGCTCCCGCGCCCGGAAGAACCGGATCACGAGCGGGGTGCCGACCAGGGACAGCACCAGCGACACCGCGAGGGCGATGAGGATCAGCCTCATGCGCCGGGGTCCTCGTCGCGGTGGGCGGCGGTGAGGGCGTCGGCGACCCGCTCGAGCCCGACCGAGCGGCTGGCCTTCACCAGGACGACATCGCCGGCCGTGACCCGCCGCTCGATGGCGTCGCCGGCCTCGCCGACGTCGGGCACGGTCACGATCTCACCGGTGAACCCGGCCTCGCGCGCCCCGTCGGCGATCGCGCCCGCCCGCGCCTCGACCACGATGACGCCGTCGATCCCGGCGTGCGCCAGCTGGGCGCCGACCCGGCGGTGGCCCGGCCCGGTCTCCTCCCCCAGCTCGGCCATGTAGCCGAGCACGGCGAAGCGGCGCCCGTCGGTGCGGACGCGGGCGAGGGTCTCGATCGCGGCGACGGTCGAGTCCGGGTTCGCGTTGTACGCGTCGTTGATGATCGTGACGTCCGCGTCGGTCCGGCTGACGTCCATGCGCCACCGCGACACCCCGGCGGCCGCCAGCCCCGGTGCGGCGACCTCGAGCGGCACTCCGACCTCGATCGCCGCGGCCAGCGCCGCCAGGGCGTTGGTGACCTGGTGCACGCCGGGCCGGGGCAGGCGGACGGAGGTGCCGCGCACGGTCATCGTGGCGGTGGCGGTGTCGTCCCACTCCACCGCGTCGGGGTGCAGGTCGGCGTTCGCGTCGAGGCCGAAGGTGACGACCCGGCCCGGCGCGGCGGCGGCCATCCCGGCCACGGCGGGCACGTCGGCGTTCAGGATCGCGACGCCGTCGTCGACCAGGCCGGTGACCAGCTCGGTCTTCGCCTCGACGATCGCCTCGAGGCTGCCGAACTCGCCGATGTGCGCGCCGCTGACCGTGGTGACGATCGCGACGTCCGGCCGGAGGAGCGGCATGACCGAGGCGATGTGCCCGATCCCGCGGGCGCCGATCTCGCAGACCAGCACCTCGGTCTCGGCGGTCAGCAGGCAGAGGGTGAGGGGCAGGCCGATCTCGTTGTTGAACGAGCCGGGGTTCGCGACGGTGACCTTGTCCGTGCCGATCGCGGCCGCGGCCAGGTCCTTGGTCGTGGTCTTGCCGTTCGACCCGGTCACCGCCACCACGACGGGGTCGACGGTGTCCCGCACCCAGGCCCCCAGCCCGGTGAGCGCGTCGAGGGGGTCGTCCACGACGATGCCGCCGTCGACGTCGGGCACGGGGCGGTCCTCGGCGCAGAGGAACCCGGCCGCGCCCGCCTCGACGGCCGCGGCGATGTGGTCGTGGCCGTCGCTCTGCTCCCCCGCCAGCGGGACGAACAGGTCGCCGGGCCGGGTGGTCCGGCTGTCGATCGAGACGCCGGTCACCCGCCGTCCGCTGTCGGACACCAGCTGGCCGCCGACGACGTCGGCGACCTGGTCGAGGTCGAGGGGGATCATCGCCCGACCCTCCCCGCCAGGGCGGCGCGGGCCACCAGGCGGTCGTCGAAGTCGATGCGGCCGTCGGCGAGCTCCTGGTACGGCTCGTGCCCCTTGCCGGCGATGACGACCACGTCGCCGGGGCGGGCGTCGCCGACCGCCGCGGCGATGGCCTCGGCGCGGTCGGTGATCCGCCGCGCCGCGGAGGGGTCGGCGAGGCCCGCGACCATGTCGTCGAGGATCGCCTCGGGGTCCTCGCTGCGGGGGTTGTCCGAGGTCAGGATCGCCACGTCGGCGCCGGCGACCGCGGCGCGGGCCATCAGCGGCCGCTTGGCGGCGTCGCGGTCCCCGCCGCAGCCGATCACGACGATGACCCGCCCCTCGGCCACACCGCGGGCGGCCGCCAGGACGCCGGCGACGGAGTCGGGGCTGTGGGCGTAGTCCACCAGCACCCCGAAGGGTTGGCCGACGTCGACGCGCTCCATCCGGCCGGGGACGCCGGGCAGGGTCGCCAGGCCCTCCGCGGCCACGTCGAGGGGGACGCCGGCGGCGTGGGCCGTCGCCAGGGCGCCGAGGGCGTTGGTGACGTTGTAGTCGCCGGGGAGGGCGATCCGGACCGCCAGCCGCGACCCGCGCACGTCGGCGGTGAACGTCGCCCCCTCGGCGGTCGTGACCACGTCGGTGGCGGTCACGTCCGCACCGCCGCGACGGGACAGGGTCCACACCTCCACGTCGGCGCGCTCCGCGAGCCGGGCGCCCCACGGGTCGTCGACGGTGACGACGCCGATCGGGGTGAACCCGGGCGTGAACAGCCTGGCCTTCGCCCGGAAGTAGTCCTCCATGTCGGCGTGGAAGTCGAGGTGGTCCTGGCTGAGGTTGGTGAACAGCGCGGCGGCGAAGCGGACGCCGTTGAGGCGCCCGAGAGCGAGGCCGTGGCTCGACACCTCCATCGACGCCGCGGTCACGCCCTCGCGGCGCATCCGGGCGAGCAGGCGCTGGGTGTCCGACGCCTCGGGGGTCGTGCGGATGCCCGGCACGGCGGTGCCGGCGACGCGGGTCTCCACGGTGCCGATCAGACCGGTGACGTGCCCGGCGGCACGCCACACCGCGTCGAGCAGGTACGTGGTGGTGGTCTTGCCGTTCGTGCCGGTGACGCCGAGGACGGCGATGTCGTCGGTCGGGTCGCCGTGCACGACCGCCGCGGCGTGGCCGAGCGCCTCCGCGACGTCGTCGACCACGATCTGGGGCACCGCGACGTCGAGCACGCGCTCGACCAGCACCGCGGGCGACCCCGCCGCGACGGCCGCCGCCGCGAAGTCGTGGCCGTCGCTGACCGCACCGGGACGAGCCGCGAAGAGCACGCCGGGGCCGGCCTGCCGGCTGTCGTGGGTGACATCGGTGATCGCCGCCACCCCATGCCCCACGATGCGGGCGGCGCCGGCGGTCCGCCGGCTGATCGCCGTGGCGATGTCGGCAGGTGTGGAGGGTTCGGGCACGGGGGGGACCGCCAGTCCGTGGCGAGCGTGGACACGGGGTGGGAGGTGGGGGCGCAGGCGCGCCGAGGATACGGCCGGTGCCCTCGGGACCCGGGGAGGCCGACCGCCCGGTCGGACACGGACACCGCGGGCAGCGCCGAGGCTAGTGGGACGTCGGCGGTCAGCCACCCTCCCCACCCACCTCCGCGCCCGCGTCGGGCTCGGTCGCCTCAGGCTCGGTCGCCTCGGGCTCGGTCGCCTCGGGGGCGGTCGGCTCGGGGACGGGGATCCGGTCGACGGCCATCGAGTTGCCGAGGCGGTGGCCGGCGGGCAGCGGCACCCCTCCCCCCGCAGGTGGGATGCGCTGGTCGCGGAGCGCGAACTCCATGATCCGGCTGAACGTCGGGGCCGCCGACAGGCCGCCGTAGTACGGGGTCGGCTCGTCCAGCATGACCGCGACGACCACGCGGGGGTCCTCCACCGGCGCGAACCCGGCGAAGGTCGCGAGGTAGGCGCCCTCCTCGTAGCCGCGGCTGGTCTCGCTGGGCTTCTGCGCGGTGCCGGTCTTGCCGCCGACGCGGTAGCCGTCGACGGCGGCGAGGTTGCCGGTGCCCTCGGGCGCCTCGACGACCTGGACCAGCATGTCGGCGACGGTCCGGGCGGTGTCGGGCGAGACGACCTGTCGCCGCTCGGGCTCCTCGGCGGGCGTGAACACGCCGTCTCCGTCGACGGTGCCCTGCACGAGGCTGGGGGCGCGGTACTCCCCGTCGTTGGCGATCACGGCGAACACCTGCGCGGTCTGGACCAGGGTCGCCGCGACGCCCTGGCCGATGGCGATCGTCGGCAGGCTCGAGGACGTCCACTCCGACACGGGCGCGAGCAGGCCGCGGGACTCCCCGGGGAAGGACAGCCCGGTCGGCTGGCCCAGCCCGAAGTCGGTCACGTAGTCGTACAGCCGCTCCTCGCCCAGCTGCCGGGCGATCTGGATCGTACCGACGTTGGAGGAGCGGGTGATGATGTCGCGGGTCGACCACCAGGCCGTCGGGTGCGGCTCGGAGTCGCTGAACGTCTCGGGCCCGATCGAGATCTGTGCGGGCACGTCGAAGCCCTGGTCGGCGTCGACCACGCCGTCCTCGAGCGCCCCCGCGATGGCGATGACCTTGTTGACGCTGCCGGGCTCGAACACGTCGGTGAGCGCGCGGTTGCGGCGGTCGTAGGGCTCGGCGGCGGCGAACTCGTCCGGGGCGACGGAGGGGACGCTGGCCATCGCCAGGATCTCCCCGGTCTCGGTGTCCATCACCACCGCCGATCCCCCGATCGCCTCGTAGGACTCGACCGCGTCGGCCAGGATCTCCTCGGTGGCGAACTGGACCTCGCGGTCGATCGTCAGCCGGACGTCGACGCCCGGGGTGGCCGGCAGGACCTCGCGGGGCGCGGCGGAGATCTCGACGCCGCCGGGGGCCTCCTCGAGGCGGAGGGTGCCGTCCTCCCCGCCCAGGGCGTCCTCGTACTGCAGCTCGAGCCCCGCCAGCCCCTCCCCGTCCAGGCCCGCCCAGCCGATGACCTGGCTCGCGATGCGGTCGGCGGGGTAGACGCGCGTCGGCTCCTCGAGCACGCCGACGCCGGGCAGCTCGAGGGCCATGACGGCTTCACCGACGTCGCGTGGCAGCTGGCGGCCGAGGTAGACGAACGAGCGGTCGCTGGTCAGCGACTCGACCAGCCGCTCGGGGTCGGCGCCGGGCACGACGGCTGCCAGGCGGTCGGCGATGACGTACGGGTCGATCCCCGCCTCGGCGAGCACCGGCGGGTTGGCGAAGATCGTCGACGCCGCCAGGCTCATCGCCAGCGGGTCGCCCTCGCGGTCCGTCAGCGCCCCCCGGGTCGCGGGCAGGGCGACCTCGCGCTGGGTCTGGGCGTGGGCCCAGCCGGCGTAGACCTCGGCGTCGACGAGCTGCACGCTGACCAGCCGCCACCCCATCACCAGGGTCAGCACGAGGTAGCCGGCCAGCAGGGCCACCAGCCGGCGGCTGGTCCGGGCGCGCTGCTGGGCGCGGGCCAGGGAGTCCCACAGCGCCAGGACCAGCATGCGGCCGATCGACGGCTGCGGGCGGCGGCGCGCGGGTCTGCGCGCGGCCACCGGACCGGCGGCGGGGCGACCGGCGGATCCTCGGCCAGCAGACCCTGGGCCAGCAGACCCTTGGCCGGGTGGTGGCCGGCGGGGGCTGTGCGGGTTGGAGCCGCCGAGGCGGTCGTCCCCGCCCGACCGGCGCGACGAGCGCGGGGGGCGGGTGATCGGGGGCGACGCCACGGCTACCCCTGCGGCGCGGCCGACCCGAGCCCGACGGCGGGCTTCGGGTCCTCGGGCACCAGGTCGGCGGGGTCCAGGGTCAGGAAGCCGGGCTGCTCGGGCTCGATGAGACCGAGCTGGGTCCGGGCGACGTCGCGGACCCGCTCCGGGGCTTCGAGCACCGCGATCTCGGCGACGAGGTCGTCGTGGCGCAGGGTCGCGGCGGAGATGTCGGCCTCCAGCTCCCGCGCCTGGAACGACGCCTCGGCGGCGAGGGCGTTCAGCGCGACGATGCCGATGATCCCGGCCACCAGCACCACGCAGGCGGCCAGGCTGTAGGCCCAGGTCGGGACGACCTGCCGGGCCGGCGCCGGCGGGACGGCGCGGAGGCGCCGGGCGGTCCGCTCAGCCGGTGCGGCGGCCCCACCCGGACGGGCGGGGGCGCTGGCGGACCCGGCTGGTCCGCGGAGGTGGCGCGGGCCGGGTGGGACGCGGGACGGCGCGGTCGCGGTCCTGGCCCCGGCACGGCGCGGGGTCGAGGGGAGGGCGCTCACGGCCGGTCATCCGGGTCCACGTCATCCGGGTCCACGTCGTCCGGGGCCACGTCGCCCGGGGCCACGTCGTCCGGGTTCCGCTCGTCGAGGCGCTCGACCACGCGCAGGCGCGCCGACCGGGAGCGCGGGTTGCGCTCGACCTCGTCGGCGTCGGGGGACTCGGCGCGTCGGGTCACCCCGGTGAGGAGGGGGACGCGGCCGCAGCCGCACACCGGGAGACCCGGAGGGCAGATGCAGCCGTCGGCCGCGTCGGAGAAGAACCGCTTGGCGATGCGGTCCTCCAGGCTGTGGTAGCAGAGCGTGGCGATCCGCCCGCCGCGTGACTCGACGTCGCGCGCGGCGGAGGAGCGCCCGCCCCGGGCCCGTTCGTCTGCTGGGGAAGGCGCAGGCGAGCGGGGGGAAGATCCCGGGGCGGGCGCGACCCCGTCGGGGCGCGCACCCTGGCTCACGGTGCCAGGGCGGGCGAGCAGCTCCAGTGCCTGGGGAAGGGAGGCACCGAAGCGGTCGAGTTCTGCGTTGACGGCGATGCGCAGGCCCTGGAAGGTCCGCGTCGCCGGGTGGATGCCCTTGGCCCGGTCGGCCTTGCGCTGGCCGCGGGGCATCGCCTGGGCGACGAGGTCGGCCAGGGCCACGGTCGAGGTGAACGGCCGGTGCTCGACGATCGCCTTCGCGATGCGGGCGGCGTGGCGCTCCTCGCCGTAGTCGCGCAGGTAGCGCTCGAGCTCGGCCTCGCTGGCGTCGTTGACCAGCCGGGCGGCGGTCAGCGACGACGTCTGGTCCATCCGCATGTCGAGCGGGCCGAAGGAGCGGAAGCTGAACCCGCGTCCGGGGGTGTCGAGCTGCATGGACGACACGCCGAGGTCGTACAGGACGCCCATGAGGGGTCCGTGCTCGGCGACGACGGGCGCCACGTGGGCGGTGAACTCGTCGAAGGGCGCGTGGACCAGGGTCACCCGCGTGCCGTAGGCGGCCAGGCGCCGGCCGGCCAGCTCGAGGGCGTCGGGGTCGCGGTCGAAGCCGACCAGGTGGGTGCCCTCACCGCTCGCGGCGAGCAGCCGCGCGGCGTGGCCGCCCGCACCGAGGGTGCAGTCGACGATGACGGCGGGCCGGTCGTCGGGCACCGCGAGGAGCTCGACGATGCGGTCCACCATGACGGGGTCGTGTGGTGCGGTGGCCATGACTCGGGGGTGGATCCGGGCCCGGACGGGACGCCGCGGGGTGCGGAGGGGCGCCCAGGACGGGGCGGTCAGCTGAACAGCCACAGTGCCACCCCTCCCGACATGAGCACGGACCCGGCCAGCGGCAGCCAGAACGCGGCGCGGCTGGAGGGGATGAGGTGACCGGGTGCGCCGTCACCGTCGACGATGTCGACGAACCCGAGGCGGTGCATGAGCTGCATGGTCAGAAGCTCCCGATCCCAAGGCCGCCCTTGGTGTTGGTGTAGGCGTCGCGGCTGATCCCCGACTCGGCCTCCCACTCCTCGGCGGACCAGAGCTCGATGTGGGTGCCCATCCCGATGACCGCGACGGCGTTGGTCAACTGGACGGCGTCGCGCAGGTTCGGCGGGATCGAGACCCTCCCCTGCTTGTCGAGCTCCTGCTTGGAGGCGTTCGAGAAGATCGCCCGGGCGATGCGCCGCTGGTGCTGGTCACCGCGCTGCATCGAGCGGAGGGAGGAGCTGACCTCCTGCCAGTCCTGCATGGGGTGGATGACCAGGCAGTTGTCGAAGCCGAGCGTCATGACCAGTCGTCCCTCCTCCAGCAGTTGGCGGTGCGGGGCCGGCAACACCAAGCGGCCCTTGGCGTCCATGGCGTGCATGTAGGTGCCAAGGAACTCGTCTGCGGTGTCGAGGTCCTCCACGTTCTTCCCTTCCGCGCCACTTTGCCCCACTTCCCCCCACCACGTCAACCACAGGACCCCCTTCTTCTTGACTTGAGCAACATGAGTGCGCAAAACCGCAGGTCAAAGCGGTGGGACGCGGTGGGAGGAAACCGCGCCAATGTGCCCCCCTGGGTGCTGTTCACCCCCGTGGGACGGCGTCGAGGGCGGCGTCGAGGGCCGTGGTGGGACGTCGTGGGGGACGCGGTGGTGCCCGGGTGGGGCGTGGTGGGGGACGCCCTGGAGCTCAGATCTGAGCGGTGGTCCCGCGGGCGTACCGGATGCCCAGATCTGGGGGTCCGGGGCCCACCCGGGCTACCCGAGCAGGCCGAGGGCGGCCGCTTCCTCCCACAGCTCGTCGCGGACCCGCGGGTGGGCGGCCTGCTCGATCAGGTGGGCGGCCTGGGTGCGCTCGTCGTGGCCGAAGACGTCGGCGACGCCCTGCTCGGTCACGACCGCGGTCGGCTGGAACGACGTGACCGGCTCGTCGACGAGCGGCACGATCGTGGAGACGTCCGCCTTGGGGTGCCAGGACCGCAGCGCCATGATCGCCTGCCCGCCCGGCGAGTGGAGCGCGCCGACGATGAAGTCGGTCTGGCCCCCGAAGCCGGAGAAGATCCGGGAGCCGATGCGCGACGCGTTCGCCTGGGCGAACAGGTCCACCTGCAGGGCGGTGTTCACCGAGACCATCCGGGGGTTGCGCGCGATCCGGGCCGGTTCGTTGACCACCTCGGTCCGCAGCATCTGGACGCGGTCGTTGCCGTCGATCCAGCGGTACAGCTCGGCGGAGCCGAAGGCGAACGACGCGGTGATCGTCGCGTCGGTGTCGAGAGCGCCCTCGGCGTCGAGGGCGAGGACGCCGTCGGAGAACATCTCGCTCCACACCCGCAGCCCGCGGCGGGACCGGAGGCCGTGCAGCACCGCGTCGGGGACCGCCCCGATGCCGAGTTGCACCGTCGCGCCGTCCGGCACCCGCCCGGCCACCGCCGCCCCGATCGCGGCGGCGGTGTCGTCCAGCGGGATCGGGGGCGGGGAGGCGAGCGGCTCGTCCACCTCGACCGCGAGGTCGACGTCGTCCACGTCGAGCACCCCGTCGCCGCGGGTGAAGGGCATCCGCGGGTTCATCTGGGCGATCAGCACGCCGCCGCGCGCCCGCACCGCCTCGATGGCCGACGGCAGGACGTTGACCTCGATGCCGAGCGACACCTGCCCCCCGCGGGGGGTGGAGGTGTGGACCACGACGACGTCCGGTGGCAGGGTCGTCCGCCACAGGTCGGGGACCAGCGACAGCCGGGTCGGCACGTAGGCCAGGCGCGGGCTCCGCCGCATGGCCGCGCCGACGAAGGAGGTCTCCCAGATCACGCCGTCCCGGTCGGGCAGCGGCACCTGGGCGTTGAGCAGGTTCAGCCGGTAGGTCTCGATGCCGGCGTCGAGGGCCGCGAGGGCCGTGCGGGGCGTCGCGAAGTTCCCCGACGTGACGACCCGCGGGCTGGCCGGCAGCCCGGGGAGGGCTGCGGGCAACGCGTCGGGGTCGACGATGCGCACGGCGGGATCCGCGGAGGCGTCAGGTCAGCGCGGCGACGACGTGGTCGATGCTCGCGACCAGCGCCTCGACGTCGGCGTGGTCGACTGCCGGGAAGGTGCCGAGCCGCAGCTGGTTGCGACCGAGCTTGCGGTACGCCTCGGTGTCGACGATCCCGTTGGCCCGCAGGACCGCGGACACCTCACCCGCGTCGATGGCGTCGTCCAGGTCGACGGTGCAGACGACCGGCGAGCGCATGGCCGGGTCGGTGACGAACGGCGTGGCCCACTCGCGGGCTTCCGCCCAGTCGTAGATCACCTGGGACTTGGCGGCGGTCTCCTTCGCGACGGCGGCGAGCCCACCCCGGTCGATGAGCCACTCGACGTTGTCGGCCAGCAGGAACAGCGAGGACACCGCGGGGGTGTTGTAGGTCTGGTCCTTGGTGGAGTTGTCGAGTGCGATCGACAGGTCGAGGGATGGCGGCGTCGGCCGTCCCGACGCGCGGATGGCACCGATCCGGGCTTGGGCGGCGGGCGACAGGAGGGCCACGAAGATGCCGCCCTCGGCGCCGAAGGCCTTCTGGGGGCTGAAGTAGTAGGCGTCGACCTCGGCGGGGTCGAAGTCGATCGCGCCGGCGCCGGAGGTGGCGTCGACCAGCACCAGGCCGTTGCCCGCCGGGCGGGTCAGCGGCATGGCGACGCCGGTGGAGGTCTCGTTGTGGGTGAGAGCGTAGACGTCCACGCCCTCGACCCGGCCGACGGTGGGGTGGGTGCCGGGCTCGGACTCGACCAGGACGGGGTCCTCGAGGTGCGGCGCGATCCGGGCCGACGCGGCGAACTTGCCGCTGAACTCGCCGAACACCGCGTGGGCGGAGCGCCGCTCGATCAGGCCGAAGCAGGCGGCGTCCCAGAACGCCGTGGCCCCGCCGTTGCCGAGGATGACCTCGTAGTCCTCGGGGAGGCCGAAGTGGTCCCGCATGCCCGCGCGGATCCGACCGACCAGGCCCTTGACCGCCGGCTGGCGGTGGGAGGTGCCGAGGTACCTCGTCCCGGACGCGGCCAGCGCCTCGACGGAGGCCTGGCGGACCTTCGACGGACCGCACCCGAAGCGGCCGTCGGCCGGGAGCAGGTCGGGCGGGATCGTGATGTCGGCGGTCATGGGCTCAACTGTGGCACGTCGCCGGACGACCTGCGAACCGGGCGAACGTCAGGAACCCTGCGGGTGGTGCGACCCCGACGGCCCGACCACGGCGAGGGGCTTGGCCGGCGTGCGGCCGGTCCGGCGGTAGCGGGCGTGCAGCAGGTGCACCCCGCCCACCGACGACATGACCACCAGCCCGACGGCGACCCCGACCGGGACGTCGGTCAGGCGCTGCAGGCCGACCCCCACCCCCATGACGAGGACGAGCAGGGCGAGGAACGGCACCGGGTGACGGCGCATGACCGCCCAGTCGTCGGGCCAGGGCTCGCCGGTCCGCGCTGCGTGGGTGCGGACCCGCGCGTCCTGGTGGGCCAGCCACACGCTGATCGCGACACCCAGACCTGCGACGAGCCAGACGGTGACCAGACCGGGTCCGAGGCTCGACAGGACCGCGGAGAGGAACCCGAGCGCCACGCCGGCGGAGGTGGCGACGCGCCGGTGCCGCTCGACCGTCGGCCCGTAGACGGGCATCGGACGGTGACTGCCGTCGTCCGTTGTGATCATGAGAACCCCCGTTCCCCGACTGCGACGGCGTGACGCCGACCGGACGGACGACCCTAGCCACCCCCGCACGACCCCGACCAGCGTCCGTCCGGCCGAGGCGCGGACCCCCTCCCCTCCCCTACTCCCCGCGTTCGGGGATGGGGGCGAAGCCGTCTGCCAGCGGCTGGCCGCACAGCTCCGCGACCGCGTCGAACACCTGGCTGGTCGCCTGCCGGCGGCTGCGGGGGGAGGCGTCGGGCAGCACGACGGGCGCGCCGAAGCGGACCGACAGCACCCCCGGGGCGGGACGGCGGGCGCTCGGGAGGGTCTGCCCGCGCGGCCACACCGTGGCCATGCCCCGCAGCCCGGCCGGGACGATCGGCACCTCGGCGGCCGCAGCCACCCGGGCCATCCCCGAGCGGAAGCGGTGCAGCTCGCCGGGGGCCGACCGGGTGCCCTCGGGGAAGATCCCGACCACCGCGCCGGCGCGGAGCACCTCGGCGAGGACGTCCAGCACGTCGAGGTCGGCGGTGCCCCGCTCCACGGGGATCATCCCCATCGCCATGTTCCAGCGACCCGCCAGGCCCTCGGCCAGCGACGCCTTGCCGAGGAAGCGCATGGGTCGCGGGCTGGCCGAGCCGAGGGTGAAGTGGTCGAGGAACGAGCGGTGGTTGGCCGCGACGATCGCGCCGCCGCTCGACGGCACGTGCTCGCGGCCGGTCACCTCGCAGCGCAACCACCGCATCAGCGGCGGCCCGGCCGCCCGCTTGGTCAGCTGCATCAGCAGCGGCGCGGGCCCCGGACGCACCGGGGGTCGCGCCGCGGTCACGCGAACAGCCCGCCGTCGACCTGCAGGACCGTCCCGTTGACGTACGAGGCCGCGTCGCTGCAGAGGAACGCGATGGCGGCGGCGACCTCCTCGGGCTCGCCGAGCCGGCCGGCGGGGATGCGGTCGACCATCGCGTCGGCGCCGACCTCGGCGGTCATCGCGGTGGTGACGAAGCCGGGTGCGACGGCGTTGACGGTGATGCCGCGCTTGCCGACCTCGCGGGCCAGCGCCTTGGTCAGGCCGACCAGCCCGGCCTTGGACGCCGCGTAGTTGGCCTGGCCGGGGTTGCCGTGCAGCCCGACGACGCTCGAGACGTTGACGATGCGGCCGTGGCGGGCGCGCAGCATGCGGCGCAGGACCGCACGGCTCAGCCGGAACGAGGCGGTGAGGTTGACCGCGAGGGTGCGCTCGAACGCCTCGTCGTCCATGCCGAAGACCAGCCCGTCGGCGGTGACCCCGGCGTTGTTGACGAGGACGGCGACGCCACCCACGTCCTCGACCGCGGCCTCGAGCGGCCCGATGTCGCTGCCCAGGTCCGCGGCGACGGTGCGGGTCTCGACGCCGTGGGCCTCGCAGTCCGCGGCGACCGCCGCCGCGCCGTCGGCGTCCCCGCCGTAGCCGATGATGACTCCGCAGCCGTCGGCGGCCAGCGCCCGGGCCGTCGCGGCCCCGATGCCCTTCGACGCGCCGGTCACCAGCGCCCAGCGGCCCTCCGCCATCAGAGCTCCTCCGGGGTGGTCACGGCCGTGCGGCCGATCGAGCGGTCGATCCGCTTGATCATCGCGGTCAGGACCGGGGTGGCGCCGAGCTCGACGACCTCGTCGACGCCGGCGTCGCGCATGGCGAGGACGCTCTCGCGCCAGCGGACCGGCTTGACGACCTGCTCGCGCAGGAGGGTCGGCCAGTCCCCCGCCGCGGTGTGGGGGCGTGCGTCGACGTTCGCCACCACGGGGACGGCGGCGTCGGCGAACGGGGCGGCGTCCAGCGCCTCCCCCAGCGGCTCGACGGCTGCCGCCATGTGCGGCGAGTGGTAGGCCGCCCCGACCGGGATGTCGCGGACCTTGCCACGCCCCTCCGCCAGCAGGTCCTTCACGGCGGCGAGCTGCGCGGGGGTGCCGCTGACCGTGATCTGGCCGTCCGCGTTGTCGTTCGCGACGTGCGCGCCGGCCTCGGCGCAGGCGCTCGTGACCTCGGCCACGTCGAAGCCGAGCGCCGCGATCATCGTGCCGGGCATCGCCTCCGCCGCGGCCTGGGTCGCCCGTGCCCGGACGTCGACCAGCCGCAGGGCGTCGGCGAAGCCGAGCGCGCCCGCGGCGACCAGGGCGTCGTACTCGCCGAGGGAGTGGCCGGCGGCCATCGCGACCTCGACGTCGGGGTGGGCGTCGCGCCAGGCCTCGAGCAGCACGACGTGGTGGACGAACAGCGCGACCTGGCAGTTGAGGGGCTCGCGGAGCTCGTCGGCGTCCGCGTCGACGCCGAGGCGGGTGACGTCCCAGCCGAGCACGTCGTCGGCCTCGGCCCACCGGGCGGCCGAGGGGTGGTCGCGCCACGGGACGGCCATCTGGGGCTGCTGGCTGCCCTGGCCGGGGAAGACGACGGCGATCATCGGCGGGTCGCTCCGCGGTGTGGCGGCGGCCAGGCGGCCTCGGCGGGTGCGGTGCTCATCGGCGGATCACGACTCCTCGGCGGTGGGGTGCTGCGGCAGGCTATCGGCCCCCGCAGGGCCGGGTGCACCGGCTGCGGGCGCACCGGCTGCGGGGTACCCGATCGGGTCGTCGACGAGGACGGCGGTGCCACCGACGAGGGCGATCGCCGTCACCTGGGTCACCAGCACGTCGATGCCGGCGAGCGCGCCGGGGATGCGGGTCCGGGCGTGCACGTCCTGCGCCGCGGCGGCCACGTGCGCGGCGGCCGCCCGGACCACGGCGCCGCTCGCGACCGCATAAAGCCCGCCGGCCGGGGTCGGGACGAGCAGGACGTCAGCGGTCCCCTCCCCCACCGCGAAGTCCACGTCGACGTGGCCCTCGAGCGCCCACGCCAGGTCGGCGTGGATGACGAGGTGGTGGTCCGCCTCCCCTGCCGCGGTGGCGGCCGCGAGGTGCGCGCGGTCCGCGACGACGGCGACCGGGTCGGCCGCCCGCAGCAGTCGGGTCCACGTCGACGGGGCGGCGGCCGGCGGGAGCGGCAGGACCCGGATGCCGGCGCGGCTGGCGACGAACGGCGCGATGAACAGGTCGAGGTCGTGGCCCAGCGCGACGGCGACGACGTCCCCCTCCTCCGCCACCCGTCGGATGGACGCGGCGGCCCGGGTGACCGCGTCGTCGAGCTCGGCCCACGTGAGGCTGCCGGAGGGCGCCTCCACGGCCGTCCGGTCGCCCCAGCGGGCGGCGGCGCGGCGCAGCAGCTGATCGTGTGACGCAGGGTGGTCGGCGACCGCCTGAGGGGTCGTCGTGGCGTCTGCATCGGGAGGCACTGACATACTGGTCGCCCGCAGATGGTAGCCACCGATCCACACCCGACGGCCGCGCCGCCGGACACGACCGCGTTGGCGATCGACGTCCGCGGGCTGGTCAAGGCCTACGACGGCCGACGTGTCGTCGACGAGGTCGACCTGGTCGTGCCCGCGGGGCAGGTCGTGGCCCTCCTCGGCCCGAACGGCGCCGGCAAGACCACGACCGTCGAGTGCATCGAGGGGTTCCGCCGCCCCGACGAGGGGGCTGTCCGGGTGCTCGGGCTCGACCCGGTCGCCGACCGCCCGGCGCTCGCCCCCCATCTCGGGGTGATGCTGCAGGAGGGCGGTGTGTGGCAGGCCGCGACCCCGCGTGAGGTCCTGCGGCTGTACGCCCGCCTGCACCCCGCCCGCTGGGACCCCGAGGAGCTGCTGGAGGCCCTCGGCCTGACCGGGGTCGCGCGGTCGCGGTACCGGTCGCTCAGCGGTGGGGAGAAGCAGCGGCTCAACCTCGCCCTCGCGCTGGTCGGCCGCCCACGCGTGCTGATCCTCGACGAGCCGACGACCGGGATGGACCCCGAGGCGCGGACGACGACGTGGGAGCTGATCCGCCGCCTCCGCGGCGACGGGGTCTCGGTGCTGCTGACGACCCACTTCATGCGCGAGGCCGAGCACCTCGCCGACCAGGTCGCGGTCATGGGTGAGGGGCGGGTCCTCGCCGTCGACAGCCCGGCCGGGTTGGTCGCCCGCTACGCGCCGTCGGGCATCACGATCACCACCCCGGACGACATCGACGCCGACGCGCTGTCCGCGGCGCTCGGCGGCGTGCCGGTGGTGGCGGAGGCGGCGGACCGCTGGCTGGTCGAGGCGGATGCGGAGACCGCGCAGGGCCTCCTCGGCCGCATCACCGGCTGGTTCACCGGCACCGGGCACCACCTGACCGGGGTGACCACGGGCGGTGAGGGGCTCGAGACCGCCTACCTCGAGCTGACACGCCAGGCCTTCGGCAGCCCCGCCCGCCTGCCCGAGGGCGCCGAGGAGGTGCGCACCCCGTGACCGCGACCCCGGTGGAGGGGCACGCTGACGGCGTGGGCCGTCGTGCCGCCCGGCTCGTCGCGCAGACGGGGATGGAGCTGCGCCTGCTCCTCCGCAACGCGGAGAACCTGACCGTCACCTTCGGCATCCCGACCGGGCTGTTGGTCTTCTTCAGCCTCGTCCGGGTCCTGCCCGTGCCGGACGACACCGAGCCGGTCGCGTTCCTCGCCCCGGGGATCCTGGCCCTGAGCGTGATCGGCGCGGCGATGGTCTCCCTCGGCATCCAGACGGGGTTCGAGCGGTTCTACCTGGTGCTCAAGCGCCTGGGCGCCACCCCGCTCCGGCGGGGCGAGCTGATCGCGTCGAAGGCTCTCGCGATCCTCGCCGTCGAGGTCGTCCAGGTCGTCGTGATCGTCGGCGTGGCGCTGGCGCTCGGCTGGCGGCCCGAGGGCGACCGGCTGGCGCTGGTCGTCCCGGCGATGCTGCTCGGGACCGCGGCCTTCGCCGGGATCGGCATGGGCCTGGCGGGACGGCTGAAGGCGCTCGCGACCCTCGCGCTGGTGAACGCGCTGTTCCTGCTGCTGCTGATCTCGAGCGGGATCATGTTCCCGCTGGACCGGCTGCCCGAGGCGATGCAGGTCGCCGCTAGGATCCTGCCGGCCGCGCCGCTGGCCGACTGGCTGCGCGCGGCGTTCGAGGGTGACGCGATCCCGGTGACGTCGCTGATCGCCCTGCCGGTCTGGGCCGTCGCCGCACCGGCGCTGGCAGCCCGCGCGTTCCGCTGGGACTAGCCGGGGGTCCACCCCGGGGCCCGCACTCCATCCCGGGGGCCGCTGTCCCCGCAGGGTCCCGTCGTCCACCCCAGGGGTCGCTGTCCACCCAGGGGGTCTGTCGGCTTCGTTGCGCCTGCCGCAACAGACCTGACAGACCTGCACCGGGGCGGGCGCCCCCTCCCCCAGGCCTGTCGTGTTCGTTGCGCGTGCCGCAACAGACCTGACAGACCCCCCTCGTGCAGGTCCCCCGCCCGCTGCAGGTGCCCGTCCCGCGGACCCCTTCGGTCCTAGATCGCGACGCCGGCGGCCAGGGCGAACAGGAGCAGGCCGAGGTAGCCGATCGAGAACCGGAAGACCTTCATCGCCGGCGCGTGGACGGCCTCGTCGTCCGGGTCCGGGTGGGCCAGACCGACCCGGTGCAGCCGCAGGGCCAGCTGGGCGAAGCGGGCCCCCAGCAGCACGGCGGCGACCAGGTACAGCACGCCGGCCTGGGCGACCAGGCCGAGGGCCAGGCTGAAGCCGACCATGATGAACGTGTAGCCGACGATCTGGCGGGTGGTCTCCACCGTCCCGGCGACGACGGGCAGCATCGGGATCGACGCGGCGGCGTAGTCGTGGCGGTAGCGGATCGCCAGCGCCCAGAAGTGCGGCGGGGTCCACAGGAACACGATGGCGAACATCAGCCACGCGGTCAGGGACAGCTCGCCGGTGACCGCCGACCAGCCGGCCAGCACCGGGACGCAGCCCGCCGCCCCGCCGATCACGATGTTCTGCACCGTCCGCGGCTTCAGGTACGCGGTGTAGACGATGACGTAGAAGGCGTTGGCGGCCAGGATCAGCACCGCGGTCAGCAGGTTCACCACCACGGCGGTCAGCGCGAACGACACGACGGCGAGCAGGCCGGCGAACACCACCGCGGCCGTCGTGCCGATCGCGTGGCGCGGCAGCGGCCGGCGGCGGGTCCGCGCCATCAACGCATCGGAGTCCCGCTCGATGATCGAGTTGAAGGCGTTCGCGCTGCCCGCCCCGAGCGTGCCGCCGACCAGGGTGGCGACGACCAGGCCGACGTCGGGGATGCCCCGCTCGGCGACGACCATCGCCGGCAGGGTGGTGACGAGGAGCAGCTCGACGATCCGGGGCTTGGTCAGCGCGACGTACGCGCGGACGACATCGCCCGTGGACGTGGGCTGGGGGCTGGTGAGGGTCGAGGCGCTCACAGGGCCGGCACCGCCGTCTCGGCCGTCGAGGTGTCGTCGACGTCGGAGCTGGACCCGTCGCCGTCGGACCCCGACAGCGACAGGGGCACCAGCACCATCGCCGCCAGCATCCACGACGCGACGGCCAGGTGGGGGATCACGGTCAGGAACGACAGGTTGCTCCACAGGTTCGCGACGCCGAGCAGGATCTGGACGACCACCAGCACAGCGGCCACGCGGGCCCACGTCAACGGGGCGCCGCGGACCCCGGCGCGTCGCAGCCGGGCGGCGACGGACATGATCAGGGCCGCCACGACGAGGGCGAGGTAGCGGTGGGCCACGTTGGTGGCGTCGGCCTCGACGGTGATCGGGCCGATGGAGAACAGCCCCA
Organism: Euzebya sp.; assembly: GCF_964222135.1. Lineage (NCBI taxonomy): Bacteria > Bacillati > Actinomycetota > Nitriliruptoria > Euzebyales > Euzebyaceae > Euzebya > Euzebya sp. Next base: position 29,331 of record NZ_CAXQBR010000062.1, on the reverse strand, counting down.
TCGCCGGGTCGGAGACGAACGCCAGCCCGCCGGCGATCCCGGTCAGGTGCCCGCCGATCAGGATCTGCAGCCACAGGACGCCGGTGACGACCAGGCTGGTGCGCCACAGGCGGGCCCGCACCGGATCCGCCGGCGCGCGCACCGGCCCGCGCGCCCGCACGGCCAGGTAGATCATCAGGGCCATCGTGGCGGTGCCGAGCCCCAGGTGGGCGGTGACCAGCTCGACCTGCACGAGGTTCCAGACCACGAACGCGCCCAGCAGGGCCTGGATGTTCACGGCCACCGCGGCGCCGACGGTCGGCCACAGCAGCCCCGGCTGGCGGCGGTACCGCACCAGGGCCCAGATCAGCAGCGCGGCGATCTGCAGCCCGAGCGCCCCGGCGAGCAGCCGGTGGGAGTGCTCGAGCCAGATGTTGACCCCCGTGACCGTGCGGCCCAGGCCGTCCACGAACTCCCCCGACAGCGGCGGCAGGAAGTCGCCGCCGGTGAAGCACCCCGGCCAGGTGGGGCAGGCGAGCCCCGAGTCCGTGGCGCGGGTCGCGCCGCCGACGGCGATGACGACCAGCGACGTGACGGCGGCGGCGATGGCCAGCCGGCGGAACGCCGGGCTGGTGGGGGCGACCGACGCGGCGGCAGGCGGGGACGCGAGGTCTGAGGAGGCAGTGGGTGAGGACACGATGAGCGGGGCCTATCGGTGCGACGTCGGGCGGCAGGGACGGCCTCTCGGATGCATCGACGCCACGTCGAGCGCTGCCGACCGGGTGGCCGGAGTCTACGCGCTCCGCCCCGGACGGCCCCAACTCCGAGCCCGACCGACACCCCCACCCGAGGCGCCACGGCGGTGCGCCAACCGCTAGCCTGCAGCGGCGTGAACGCCTCCTCTGCGACCGACGCCGACCAGCTCGCCATCAGCGCCATCCGCGCGCTCTCCATCGACGCGGTCGAACGAGCCGACTCGGGCCACCCGGGCGCGCCGATGGGACTGGCGCCGCTCGCCTACGTGCTCTTCACCCGGCACCTGAAGCACAACCCGGCGAACCCCGGCTGGATCGACCGCGACCGCTTCGTCCTGTCGGCCGGGCACGCGTCGATGCTGCTGTACTCCCTCCTCCACCTGACGGGGTACGAGCTCTCGATCGAGGACCTGAAGGACTTCCGCCAGCTGGAGTCCCGCACACCCGGCCACCCCGAGAGCTTCGCGACCCCGGGTGTGGAGACGACCACCGGCCCGCTCGGCCAGGGCGTCGCCAACGCCGTCGGGTTCGCCCTCGCCGAGAAGCTGGTCGCGGCCCGCTTCAACCAGCCGGACGAGGACCCGGTCATCGACCACCGCACGTGGGTGATCGCGAGCGACGGCGACCTGATGGAGGGCGTGGCGTCCGAGGCCTGCTCGATCGCGGGGCAGCTGGCGCTCGACAACCTGGTCGTGATCTGGGACGACAACTCGGTGACGCTCGACGGGCCGGCCAACTGGTCCTTCGACGTCGAGGACGTCGTCAAGCGCTTCGACGCCTACGGCTGGCGGACCCTCGAGATCGCCGACGGCAACGACGTCGCGGAGATCGACCGGGTCCTCGGCGAGGCGGCGCAGTCCGACGGACGGCCGACGTTCGTCCGGCTCGTGACCACGATCGGGTTCGGCGCGCCGACCAAGGCCGGCACCAACAAGGCGCACGGGTCGCCGCTGGGTGCGGAGGAGGCCGCGGCCGCGAAGGAGGCGTACGGCTGGACCCACGAGCCGTTCGTCGTGCCCGACGAGGTCTACGAGGCCGCCGACCAGCGCGAGCGGGGCGCCGCGGCCGAGTCGGCGTGGGACGAGCGGTACCAGGCCTTCGAGTCGACCCACCCCGACCTGGCCGAGGAGCTCGAGCGCGCCATGGCCGGCGAGCTGGCCGAGGACTGGGACGAGGGGCTGCCCGAGTTCGAGGACGGTCACACCGAGGCGACGCGGCAGTCGAGCGGGGCGGTCATCCAGCGGCTGGCCGCCGCGGTCCCGGAGCTCATCGGGGGCTCCGCCGACCTGGCCGGGTCCAACAAGACCACGATCGAGAACTCCGCCGCCGTCACCCGCGAGCTCTTCGCCGCGCGGAACATCAACTTCGGCGTGCGCGAGCACGCGATGGCCGGGATGGCCAACGGGATGCTGCTCCACGGTGGCCTGCGGCCCTTCGTCGGGACCTTCCTGACCTTCAGCGACTACATGCGGGGCTCCATCCGCCTGGCCGCCCTGTCGGGGCTCGGCGTCATCTTCGTGTTCACCCACGACTCGATCGGCCTCGGCGAGGACGGGCCGACCCACCAGTCCGTGGAGCACCTCGCCGCGCTGCGCGCCATCCCGAACCTGCGGGTGATCCGCCCCGCGGACGCCCGGGAGACGGTCGGCGCCTGGATCGAGGCGATCCAGCGGACCGACGGCCCGACCGCGCTGGCCCTCAGCCGGCAGGGCGTGCCGGTGCTGCCGGGCAGCGACGCGAGCCAGGTGGCGCTCGGCGGCTACGCGCTGAACGCCGTCGACGACCCGGACCTGGTGCTGGTCGGCACCGGCTCGGAGGTCCAGCACTGCGTCGAGGCCGCGCGGATCCTCGCGGAGGAGGACGACCTGGCGGTCCGGGTCGTCTCCCTCCCCTGCATGGAGGCGCTGTCCGACGGCGACGAGGACTACGCCGACGAGCTGCTCGGCGCCGGCGACGTGCCGGTCCTGAGCGTCGAGGCGGGCGTCAGCTTCGGGTGGGAGCGCTGGGCCGACGACCACGTGGCGATGGACGACTTCGGGGCCTCCGCACCCGGGGAGGTCCTGATGGAGGAGTTCGGGTTCACCGGCCAGGCGGTGGCCGAGGCCGCCCGCGAGCTGCTCGACGACTGGGAGGACGAGGACTGATGGGGACGATCGCCGACATCGAACGGGCGGGCCAGGCGATCTGGCTCGATTCCATCAAGCGGTCCTACCTGGGCGACGGCGCCTACCTGCAGGGCCTGATCGACGCCGGGGAGGTGTACGGGCTGACGTCGAACCCGTCGATCTTCGCCGCCGCGGTCGCCGACGACACGATGTACGACGACCAGGTCGGCCAGCTGGCGGCTGAGGGCGCGGAGCCCCGCGACATCCTCTGGGCGGTCATGATCGCCGACATCACGACGGCCTGCGACCAGTTCGCCGAGCTGTACCGCTCGAGCGACCGGCGCCACGGCTACGTCTCGATCGAGGTCGATCCCTCCCACGCCTTCGACACCGACGCGACGATCGCGCAGGCCCGCCGGCTGTGGGGCGAGGTCGACCGGCCGAACCTGATGGTGAAGGTCCCGGGGACCGAGGCCGGCCTGGCCGCCATCACCGCGCTGATCGCCGACGGGATCAACGTCAACGTCACGCTGCTGTTCAGCGTCGAGCGCCACCGCGCCGTGATGGACGCCCACGCGACCGGCCTCGAGCGCCGGCGCGAGGCGGGTCAGCCCCTCGACCACGTCGCCAGCGTCGCCTCCTTCTTCGTGTCCCGCGTCGACGGCAAGGTCGACCCGCTGCTGCCGGAGGGCCACGAGCTGCGGCACCGCATCGCGATCGCCAACGCGCGGGCGGCCTACGACGCCTTCACGACGCACCTCGCGAGCGAGCGCTGGCAGTCCCTCGCCGGCCACGGGGCGCAGCCCCAGCGGCCGCTGTGGGCCTCGACCTCCACGAAGGACCCGTCGCTGCCCGACACCCTGTACGTCGACGAGCTCGTCGGCCCGGACACCGTCAACACGGTGCCCGAGCAGACCCTCGACGCGGTCCGGGACCACGGCGCGGCGCCGACGGACAAGCTGAGCGGCGCCGGTCCCCAGGCCGCGTCGACCCTGGCGATGCTGGCTGACGTCGGCATCGACCTCGGGCAGGTCACCAAGGAGCTCGAGACCGAGGGGGTCGAGAAGTTCATCGCGAGCTTCGACGAGGCGGTCGAGACGGTCGCGCGCAACCTGTAGCCGCTGATCCCCGACCAGATCGTCCTCAGGTCCGACCGCGATCGGCCGATCCTCACGCTGATGTGGATCGCGCACGGTGATCCGATGACCTCGAGGATCAGCACATGAAGAAGTTCTCCTGCGGCGACGTCGTCCCCGGCTGCGACGCGCAGTTCACCGGCGACTCGGTCGAGTCGATCCTCGGCCAGGTGGCCGCCCACGCCGGGGCCGACCACGGCCTGGCGACCGTCCCGCCGGAGCTGGCCGACGAGGTCGTCGCCCGCATCCGCTGACCTGACGGGTCCACCCGACCGGGTGGCGTCGTGAGGGCCGACCGATGATCCACACGAGCACCGCGCCGTCGCGGGCGGACCTTCTCGCGGTCCTGGCCGACCCCACCCAGCCGTCGCTGGTGGCCCAGCCGATCGTCGACCTGGTCCGCGGCAGCGTCGTCGGGTACGAGGTGCTGTCGCGCTTCGGCGGTCCCCCGCCGGACGCCTGGTTCGCCGCCGCGCTGTCCGAGGGCCTCTCGGGCGCGCTCCAGGCCCACGTCGTCGCACAGGCCCTGCGGCTGCGTGCGCTGCTGCCGCCGAACACGTTCCTGACCGTCAACGTCGACCCCAACGACCTGATGGGCGACGAGGTCGCCGCGGTCCTCGCCGCGGCGCCCGCCCGGCTCGACCGGATCGTCCTCGAGCTGACCGAGCACACCCGCATCGGCGACCTGCCCGCACTGCGCGCGGTCCTCGAGGGGTTGCGCCGTCGCGGGGCGATGGTGGCCGTCGACGACGTGGGGTCCGGCTACTCCGGCCTGCAGGCTCTGCTGGCACTGCGACCGCAGATCGTCAAGGCGGACCGGTCGCTGGTCGACCGCCTCGACGCAGAGCCCGCCCAGCAGGCCGTCCTCTCGATGCTGGGGCAGCTGGCGGGGCGGATGGATGCCTGGCTCCTGGCGGAGGGGATCGAACGGCCCGAGGAGCTCGTCGAGCTGATCCGCCTCGACGTCCCCCTCGGGCAGGGCTACCTGCTGGCCCGACCGGCCGCGGACCTGGTCCGCGAGATCCCGGCGGCGCTCTGCGACGTGGTCCGCGACACGGCCACGCGCCTGCACCTCGGCGACGTCGTCGTCAGCCTGGTCGACACCGTCCCGCTGGTGCACGCCGAGGACGAGGTGCCGCCGGGCGTGGAGGTCGCGGTCCGGGTCGATCCGCTCGGCCGGCCCCGCGCGGTCCGCTGGCACGGCTACTGGACCGACGGGCCGCTGCTGGTCAAGGGGTCCGAGGCGCTGCGCGACGTCGGTCTGCGGATGGCGGACCGGACCGGCCACGACGCGCTCACCCCGGCGGTGGTGGTCGACGGGCGCGGGTGCGCCACCGGGGTGCTGCGCGCCGAGCGGCTGCTGCGGCGCCTGGCGCTCGGCCACTGACCGCCCTGGTCAGCGGTCGGGGCGGTGCACGACCTCGTCGAGGCTCCGCCGCGGTCGGCGTCGCGCGGACCCGACCGCGGTGTCGTCTGCGGCGTGGCCGATCGTGACCAGTCCCAGCGGCGTCCAGTGATCGGGGACGTCCGCGGCCCGGCGGAGGTCCGCGGCGGGGACGTCGAGGAACCCGGCGGCCAGGCCCTCGTCGATGGTGGCGAGCAGCAGCATCATCAGCGCGGCGCCACCGTCCACCCACCAGTACGGCACGTCCCAGCCGGACGGGCCTCGCGAGGCCTCCTTGTCGGGCGCGGCGTAGCGGGCCTCGTAGTCGGCGATGGCGACGCAGGGCACGACGTGCACCGGCGCGACCGACAGCCAGGGCGCCAGCCCTCGCGCGAGGGCGGCGGGCTCGCCGCACGCGTCCGCGACCCGTCGGCGGGCGGCGGCATCGGTCACGACGACGAAGCGGTGGGGTTGGGCGAACCCGGCGCTCGGCGCCCGACGGGCGGTGTCGAGGATGCGGTCGACCACCTCGTCGGCGACCGGGTCGGGGCGGTACGACCGGACCATCCGCCGTCGGCTGACGACCTCGGAGAAATCCACGGTCGCCTCAGTCGTCGTCGGGATCGTCCTCGCCGACCGGGCGTCCGGTCACCGGCGCCACGGCCTCGGCGGGACCGCGCGAGCGGGACATCGGGGTGAGCGTCGCCGGGTGGAGGGTCGTCCACCCGTCCTCGGTCGGGACGTGCAGCGCGCGGCAGGCGCCGGCCCAGGCCAGGTCGGCGGTGCCGGTCAGCACGCCCTTGCCGCCGCGGCCCTGGGTGGGGAACTCGCTCGCGTCGACGATCTTCGCGCGACCGTCCACGTCGAGGACGATCACGTCCACGGCGTCGGCGACCACGGACGCGGAGACGACGCGCTGGCCCTTCGGGACCTTCAGGCCGGCCACGCCGGCGGCGCGGCGGCCCATGGCGCTCACGTCGGCCAGGCGGAAGCGGATGGCGAGGCCGCCGGAGTGGGCGACCAGCAGCTCGTCGTCCTCCTCGGCGCCGAGCACGGCCACGATCTCGTCGCCGTCCCGGATGCCCGCGGCGATCGTCTGGCGCAGCCGGCCCTCGTACTCCGCCCGCTCGGTCCGCTTGACGAGCCCGTTGGCGGACACGGTGACGACGAACGGGCTGCGGCCGAGGTCGACCGCCCCGGCGAGCGGGGCCTCGAGCGAGGTGTCGAGCACGCCGCCGAGGTGGCTGCCGCGCTGCCGCATGGACGACACGGTCACGTCGCCGCCGTCGACCCGGTAGCCGTTCCCGGCGGTGTCGACGGCCAGCAGCACGTCGTCCGCCATCGCCCGCACCACCGCGACGACCGGGTCGTGCGGGGCGTTGTGCGGTGCGGTCACGCGCTTGCGGGCGACGGGCTTCACGTAGCCGCCGGCGGTGACGTAGGTGGTGACCTCCTGCGCGGCGAGGAGCGGGGCGGCGGCCTGCTGGTCGTCGTCCGCGGCGGGGGCGGACATGCCGATCCGACTGCGGCGGGGGGTGCCGTGGGTCTCGGCGATCTCGCCCAGCTCGCCGGCCAGCACCCGGTCCAGGCGGGCGGGGTCGGCCAGGATGGCCTCGAGGTCGGCGATCCGGACGACCAGCTCGTCGTGCTCGGCCTGGATCTTGTCGCGCTCCAGGCGGGCCAGCCGGCGCAGCTGCATCTCGAGGACGGCGGTCGCCTGCACCTCGGTCATGGCGAAGCGGTCCATCAGGCCGGTCCGCGCGTCGGCGGGCGAGTCGCTGGCCCGGATCAGCGCGATGACCTCGTCGAGGTTGTCGAGCGCGATGAGGTACCCGAGGAGCACGTGGAGGCGCTCCTGCGCCTTGGCCAGCCGGTGCCGGGTGCGGCGGGTCAGTACGACCCGCTGGTGGGCCAGGTAGCCGTGCAGGACGTCGAGCAGGCCGAGGGTGCGGGGGCGGCCGTGGTCGAGCGCGACGACGTTGCAGTTGAAGTTGGTCCGCAGGTCGGTCAGGTCGTAGAGCCGCTCGAGGGTGGCGGCGGCGTCCTCCCCCCTCTTCAGCTCGATGACCACCCGCGTGCCGTCGCGGGACGACTCGTCGCGGAGGTCCCGGATGCCGTCGAGCTTCCGGCCCTTCACCAGGTCGGCGATCTTGGTGAGGAGCGCCGCCTTGTTGACCTGGTAGGGGATCTCGGTGATCACGATCCGCGGGAGGCCGCCGGAGCGCGTCTCGGCGGCGGCGATCGCCTGGATGGTGACCGCGCCCTTGCCGCTCTCGTAGGCGTCGCGGATGCCGTCGCCGGCGACGATCTGCGCGCCGGTCGGGAAGTCCGGACCCGGCAGGACCTCCATGACCTCGTCGAGGGTCGCCTCGGGCCGCCGGATCAGGAGGAGGCAGGCGTCGATCGTCTCGACCAGGTTGTGCGGCGGGATGTTCGTCGCCATGCCGACGGCGATGCCGGTCGATCCGTTGACCAGCAGGTTCGGGAAGCGGCCGGGCAGCACGACCGGCTCGACCTCGTGGCCGTCGTAGTTGGTCTGGAAGTCGACGGTGTCCTCGTCGATGCCCGCCAGCACCTCCATCGCCAGCGGGGAGAGCCGGCACTCGGTGTAGCGCATCGCCGCGGGCGGGTCGCCGTCGACGGACCCGAAGTTGCCACGACCGTCGACCAGCGGGTCGCGGATGGCGAAGTCCTGGGCCATGCGCACCAGCGCGTCGTAGATCGAGGAGTCGCCGTGGGGGTGGTACTTCTTCATCACGTCGCCGACGACGGACGCGCACTTGCGGTACGGCTGGTCCGCGCGCAGCCCCGCCTCGTGCATCGCGTGGAGGATGCGCCGCTGCACCGGCTTCAGCCCGTCGCGCAGGTCCGGCAGCGCGCGGCCGACGATCACCGACATCGAGTAGTCCAGGAAGGACTGCTCCATGCGCTCGGCGATGTCGACGTCGACGATGTTCCCGTCGTCCAACAGAGATCCCTGGGCGCTCATGGCCCCAGTGTGACAAGCGCGTGCGACATGGCCGGGGAGGCGGTGCGAGACGCCTGTCGACATCCCGCTCGGGAGCGGACGGGTGGACGGTGAGTGGATGGAATCGACAACGCCAGCGGGGTCGCAGGGATGGAATCGACATCCCCGGCGTGCACACGCGCCTCATCCACCCTCATGACCGCCCAGGAGCCACAGATCAGCGGCGCAGGACCGGATCGCGGTGTCGAATCCATCCGGGGTGTCCAGTGGAGGGTGTCGAATCCATCCGCTGAGCGGGACCGACGCCGCTGCGACCCCGCGCCGTCAGGTGCCGGTCCGGCGGTAGTCGGTCAGGCTGGCCCCGACGCTCTGGGCCAGGACCGCGAGGCGGCCGAGGGGCAGGCCGATCACGCTGGTCTCGGAGCCCTCGAGGTGCTCGACGAAGATGCCGGCGATCCCCTGGATGCCGTAGGCGCCCGCCTTGTCGAGGGGCTCGCCGGTGTCGACGTACCACTGGATCTCCGACGGGCTGAGGCGGCGGAACCGCACCTTGGTGCGGTCGACGCCGGAGGCGCCCTTCGGCCCCAGCTTGACCGCGACGCCGGTCAGGACCGAGTGCTCCCGGCCGCTGAGGGCCTGCAGCATCAACCGGGCCTTGTCCGGCGTCCCCGGCTTGCCGAGCACCTCGCCGTCCACGATCACGACGGTGTCGGCGGCGACGACCAGGTCCTCCATCTCCGCCTCGACCGCCGAGACCTTGCGTCGGGCGAGGCGCTGCACCATCGCGGCGGGTGCCTCGCCGTGGCGTGGCGACTCGTCGACGTCGGCGGGGCTGACGACGACGTCGAGGCCGAGGCGGTCGACGAGCAGCTCCCGACGGCGCGGGGAGCCGGAGGCCAGGATCAGGCGGCTCACGCGGTCAGCCGCCCGAGACCACGTCGGCGGCGGCAGCGGCCAGCGGCGCGGGATCGTCGCGGGAGTCGAGCCAGCCGTGGGGCAGGCTGACGGGCTTGGGTCCGTGGGAGTGGCCGCGGTGCATCTCGAGGGCACTCTCGGGCATCTCGACGTCGAGGTCCACGACCGCCAGCAGCTCGTCGAGCTGGTCGAGCCGCTCGACCTGGCGGAGGGCCAGGCGCAGCGGCCGGCCGAGGTCGATGCCCTGGAGGTACCAGCCGGTGTGCTTGCGGATGTCGCGCATGCCGGCGTCCTCGCCCAGGTGGTCGACCAGCAGCCGGGCGTGCTCGCGGAGCATGTCGGCGATCTCGCGCAGCGTCGGGGGCGGCGGGACGGGACGCCCGGCCAGCGCGGCCTCGAGATCGCGGAACAGCCACGGCCGGCCCAGGCACCCGCGGCCGATCACCACGCCGGCGCAGCCGGTGCGGGCGATCATCGCGACCGCGTCGGAGGCCTGCCAGATGTCGCCGTTGCCGAGGACCGGCACGTCGTCGCCGATCGCGTCGACCAGCCGGCCGATCGCGTCCCAGTCGGCGTGGCCGGCGTAGGCGTCCTCCGCGGTCCGGCCGTGGAGGGTCACCGCTGCCGCGCCGGCGTCCCGAGCCGCCCGGCCGGCGTCGAGGTAGGTCAGGTGGGCCGCGTCGATCCCCATGCGCATCTTCACGGTGACCGGGCGGCCGTCGGCGGCGCGGACGGCGGCGTCGACCAGCCGGGCGAACAGGCCGGTGCGCCACGGCAGCGCCGCCCCGCCGCCGTGGCGGGTGACCTTCTTCGCCGGGCAGCCGACGTTCAGGTCGACGTGGTCGACCAGGTCCCGCTCGGCGAGGAGCGCCACGGCCGCGTGCAGCTCGTCGGGGTCGGTGGCGTAGAGCTGGAGGGAGCGGGGGTCCTCGTCGGGGCTGAACGCCGCGCGGAGGACGGTCCGCTGGCGGCTGTCTGGCGCGTCGTCGGCCCAGCGGTCGGCATCGCCGGCGTCGCGGGCGAGGTCCAGGTGCCCCTGACGGGCGGCCTCGACCAGGGCGCGGGCCCCGACCATCTCGCTGACGTACAGCCCGCCCCCGTACCGGCGGCACAGGGTGCGGAACGGCGCGTTCGTGACCCCGGCCATCGGGGCCAGCACGATCGGCGGGTCGGCGACGACGGGCCGGCGACCGGCGTCCAGGACGAGGGGCTGCATCCCCTCCGATGCTGCCAGCCCTCGCCGCGCCCGTGGCCGTGTCCGGCCAGGGTCACACGTCGATGTTGTCCGCGTACTCGGCGTTCTCCTCGATCCAGGTCCGCCGGTCGGCTGCGCTGTTGCCCATGAGCAGCCCGAAGGTCCGCTCCGCCCGGGCGGCGTCCTCGATGCCGACGCGCAGGAGGGTGCGGGTCTGGGGGTCCATCGTGGTCCGCCACAGCTCCTCGGGGTTCATCTCACCGAGGCCCTTGAACCGCGACACCTCGACGCCCTTCGGCGCCTTCGGGTCGACCTTGAAGACCTTGCGGAGGATCTGGTCGCGCTCCTTGTCGGTCATCGCGTACTCGATCGTGGTCTTGCGCCGCAGCTCGTAGAGCGGCGGCTGGGCCAGGAACACGTGTCCCTTGTCGAGCAGGTCGGGCATCAGCCGGTAGAAGAACGTCAGCAGCAACGTGGTGATGTGGCCGCCGTCGACGTCGGCATCGCTCATCAGGATCACCTTGTGGTACCGGAGGTTCGTGATGTCGAACTCCGGCTCCACCCCGGTCCCGATCGCCTTGATCAGGTTGGCGATCTCCTCGTTCGCGAGGACCTTCCGCAGCTGGGCCTTCTCGACGTTCAGCACCTTCCCCCGCAGGGGCAGGATGGCCTGGCGGTCCCGGTCGCGGCCCTGCTTCGACGACCCGCCCGCCGAGTCGCCCTCGACGATGTACAGCTCGGAGTCCTCGGGGTTCCGCGAGGAGCAGTCGGCCAGCTTCCCGGGCAGCCCGGCCGACGTCGAGTCGAGGATCCCCTTGCGACGGGTCAGGTCCCGGGCGGCCTTCGCGGCCTGCCGGGCCTGCGCGGCCACGAGCGCCTTCTGCACGATCTTGCGGCCCTCGGAGGTGTTGGCCTCGAGCCACTCCGACAGCACCTCCCGCACGGCCTTCTCGACGAACGTCCGCATGACCGCAGATCCCAGCCGGCCCTTGGTCTGCCCCTCGAACTGCGGGTCGGGCATCTTGACGCTGACGACCGCGACCATGCCCTCCTTCAGGTCGTCGCCGGTGACCTTGTCGGGCCCCTTCGCGACGAACAGCCGCGCCTGGTCCTGCCCCCAGGAGTTCAGGGTGCGGGTCAGCGCGGTCCGGAACCCCTCCTCGTGGGCGCCGCCGTCCGGCGTCCGGATGATGTTGACGTAGCTGCGCGTCGTCTCGCTGTGGCCCTTCTCGAGCCACGTCACCGCGATGTCGCACGCCATCGCCCGCCCGTCGACGGTCTCCTCGCGCGTCACGACCAGCGGCTTGGACAGCAGCGCCCCCCGGCCGCCGAGGAGGTCGTCGACGAAGTCCGCCAGCCCGTGGGCGTACCGGAACGTCTCCGTGGACCCGTCGCGCCGGTCGGCGAAGTCGATCCGCAGGCCGGGGTTGAGGAGCGCGGTCTCCTTCAGCCGGGTGCGGATCGTGTCCGCGTCGAAGTCGAGGGTGTCGAAGATCTCCGGATCCGGCCAGAAGCGGACCAGCGTGCCGGTCTTCTTGGTCGTCTTGACCGCCTCGAGCTTCTTGGTCCGCTTGCCCTGCTTGAACTGCATGGCGTGGACGGCCCCGTCGCGGCTGACCTCCACCTGGGTCTTGATGGCGAGCGCGTTGACGACCGACACGCCGACGCCGTGCAGGCCGCCGGACACCGCGTAGGCCTGCTGGTCGAACTTCCCGCCGGCGTGGAGCTTGGTCAGGACGACCTCGACCGCGGGCTTCTTCTCCTTCTCGTGGGTCTCGACGGGGATGCCGCGCCCGTCGTCGGCGACCTCGATGCCGCCGTCGGCGAGGACGGTCACGGTGATCACCCGGCAGTGGCCGGCGAGGTGCTCGTCGACGGCGTTGTCGACCACCTCCCAGACGAGGTGGTGCAGACCCCGGCGGTCCGTCGACCCGATGTACATGCCGGGTCGCTTGCGGACCGCCTCGAGGCCCTCGAGGACGCTGATGGACTTCGCGGAGTACTCAGCCATGGGTGTGGCCATGATGCCAAGGACCTGCGACACCACCGGGCAGGCGGCGCAGGCCTGCCCGGTTCCGCTGGTCAGACCCGCCGTCTGGCGCGCCGTCGGGCGCGCGGTCTGGCGCGACGCCAGATCGCGACCCCGCAGGCGAGCGCCACCCCGACCCCGGTCGTGCACAACGCCACGGCGCCCCCGCGCATGCCGGCGGCGATCGCCACGCCGGCACCCGAGGCGACCACCAGCGCGACGCCGGCGATGACGGTCAGCGCGCGGATCTGGCCCTCCACCGCCGCCGTCGGCGCGCGCTCGAGCGCCCGCCGGTTCGACGCGGACACCCCGAGGACCAGCCCGAGCAGCACCGCGGACATGCCGAGCCCGCCGGCGACGGTCGCGACGAAGCGCACCGGGGAGGGGTCCTCGGTCACGGCGACCCCGATCGCCCCGACCAGCAGCGCCCAGAACGGGATCGAGCACAGCCGGACCCACCGCGTGCGGTCCTCGCCCTCCATCTCCGAGACCCTACTGCGTCACCACCAGTACTTCGGGTAGTGGCGTGCCGGGTTCCGGCTGAGGTTGTTGACCACGATCCCGATCGCCAACATGGCCACCGCGGAGACCCCGACCGGCGCCACGACGTAGGTGTAGCCGAGGTCGGTGATGCCCATCCCGCCGATCACCGCGATCAGGGCCGTCGCCCCGCCCGGCGGGTGGATGGTGCGGGTGACGTGCATCGCCGCGATCGCCGTCGCCACGGCGATCGCGCTGGCGAGGGCGAGGTCGCCGACGAGGTGCTGGACGGTCACCCCGACCGCTGCGGACACCACGTGCCCCCCGAGGACGTTCCGGGGCTGGGCCAGGTCGGCGAACGGGACGCCGTAGACCAGCACCGCGCTCGCGCCGAACGAGCCGATCAGGAAGACCGACTCGGTGCCCGGCAGCATCTGGGTGCTCGGCCAGACGATGGCGTAGATGCCGAGCGCCGCGCCGAGCCACGACCACACCACCTCGCTGACCGGACGACGGGCCGGCCCCTCACCCCTCCCCCCTCGCGCGCGGGCCAGCAGCCCGACCGGGACCTCTGGGATCTCGGGCGGCGGCCCCGGGAACCCCAGTCCCGGTGGGGGCGGGTGGCGGTGCACCTGCGCGTACCCGAGGGGCGGTGGCGGCATGTCCCGCTCGTCGGAGATGGCCATCGGTCGTCGTCCTCTCGTCCCGGCCGCACCGGCTGCTGCGCCGGCGGAGGGTAGCGCACCCGGCGCACTGCGGCCGCTCCCGCCCCGGCGTGGGTTGGCCACGGCGGGCGGCGGGCAGCACTGGCGCATCGACACCTCCGGACCGATCGCCGACGCCGAGGAGCTGCGCGCCCTCCTCGGGCGCGCCGAGCTGGTCCCGGGTGCCGCTGACGACCGGGCCGCCGGGACCCTCCGCGACGCCGTCCGCGGGGTCGCCCGCCAGCTCGACGACTACGTCATCCCGCGCCTGCGCGACCTCGACGCGCCGGCGCTGGTGGTGGTCGGGGGGTCGACCGGGTCGGGGAAGTCGACGATCGTGAACAGCCTCGTCGGGGCGGAGGTGACCCGCCCGGGTGTGCTGCGGCCGACCACCCGTGCCCCGGTCCTGGTCCACCACCCAGACGCCGCGCGGTGGTTCACCGACGACCGCGTGCTCGGGTCGTTCGCCCGGGTGCAGGGCGGCGACGCGTCGGGCCCCCAGCAGCTGCGCCTGGTCGCCTCCGATGCCGTCGGCGAGGCCCTCGCCCTCCTCGACGCGCCGGACATCGACTCGGTCGAGGAGCTGAACAGGGCGGCGGCCGGCCACCTCCTCGACGCCGCGGACCTGTGGGTGTTCGTGACCACCGCCGCCCGCTACGCCGACGCGGTGCCCTGGGACGTGCTCGCCACCGCCCGGGCCCGCGGTGTCGGCGTGGCCCTCGTGCTGAACCGGGTCCCGCCCGGCGCGGGCGGGCAGGTCGCGGCCCACCTCCGCGAGATGCTCACCGCGGCGGGCCTGGGCGAGGCGCCCCTGCTGGTGCTCGACGAGCAGCCGCTGGTCCAGGGGCGGCTGCCCGCGGCGCAGGTGGCCCCGCTCCGGGACTGGCTCGCGGGCATCGCGGCAGACCACGACGTCCGCGCCGAGCTCGTGCGGCAGGGGCTGCGCGGGACCCTCGCCGACGTCGCCGACCGGACCGACGCGGTCGTCGAGGCCCTCGAGCGCCGCGCGGACGCCGCGGACCGCCTGCGCGACCAGGCCGCCAGCACGTTCGCGCGGACCCGCGCCCAGCTGGCCCGCGACGTCCGCGACGGCACGGTGATGCGGGGAGAGGTGCTGGCCCGCTGGCAGGACCTGGTCGGCACCGGCGAGCTGCTCCGCCAGCTGCAGAGCCGCATCGGCCGGTGGCGCGACCGCGTCGTGTCCGCCGTGACCGGTCGCACGCCCGCGGTCGAGGGGTTCCAGGGGGCCGTCGAGAGCGGTGTCGAGCTGCTCGTCCGCGAGCGCGTGGCCGCGGCGGTCGACGAGGTCGGCGCGCTGTGGCGGACCACCCCGGACGGCGAGGCGGTCCTCGCAGGCGGGCTGGCCGAGGACGGTCTGCCGCCCGCCGACGACCTGTCCCGCCCCTCGGTCGACCTGCCCGCCCGCACCGAGCGGCTGGTCCGCGACTGGCAGGCGGCCCTGCTGGACCTGCTCCGCGCCGAGGGGTCGGGCCGGCGCATGACGGCGAAGGTGCTGTCCTACGGCGTCAACGGCGTCGCGCTGGTGCTGATGGTCGGCGTGTTCGCCCAGACCGGCGGGCTGACCGGCGGCGAGGTGGCGATCGCGGGTGGCTCGACCGCGGTCGGGTCGACGCTGCTCGAGGCGCTCCTCGGCGACCAGGCGGTCCGGCGGCTGACCGAGCGGGCCCGCGCCGACCTCGACGCCCGGCTGGCCGCGCTCCTCAACGCAGAGGCGGCCAGGTTCACCCGCGCGGTCGACGCACGCGCACCTGACCCGACCCTGGCGGTCTCGTTGCGGGACGCCGCCCGCGCCCTCCGCAGGGGGCTGTCGTGAGCCGGGGCGCACGGGCCGCCCGGGCGGCCGACCGGCGGCTCGCGGAGCGCCTCGACGTGCTCGCCGCCGTGGCCGACCGCACCCGGGAGGCTCCCGGTCGCCTCCCCGACGAGGTGGTCGACCGGCTCGACGGCGCCCTGGCGCGGGCGCGCGGCCGGGTGACGCACGGCCCGTCCCACACCGTCGTGGCCCTCGCCGGCGCCACCGGCAGCGGCAAGTCGTCGCTGTTCAACGCGCTGGCGGGTGAGGGGCTCGCCGACGTCGGCGTCCGCCGGCCCACCACGTCGACCGCCCAGGCGGCGGTGTTCGACGCGACGGGGGTGCTGGACCCCGGCGCCGCGGACCTGCTGGACTGGCTGGCCGTGCCCCGGCGGCACGTGGTCACGGGGTCGGCGGACCTCGACGGGCTGGTGCTGGTGGACCTGCCGGACCACGACTCCACCGCCGCGGACCACCGCGCGGAGGTGGACCGCCTGGTGGAGGTCGTGGACGCCTTCGCGTGGGTCGTCGACCCCCAGAAGTACGCCGACGCGGCGCTGCATGACGCCTACCTGCGCCGCTTCGCCGGCCACGACGCGGTCACGCTGGTGGTGCTGAACCAGGTCGACCGGGTGCCGGCTGACGACCGCCGTGCGGTGCTCGACGACCTCCGCCGCCTGCTCGTCGCCGACGGCCTAGCCGACGCGCGGGTGATGGCGACCTCCGCCACCGGGGGCGAGGGGATCGCCGAGCTCCGCCGCGAGCTGGCCGCCCGCCTCGCCGAGCGGCGGGCGATGGTCGCGCGGCTGCACGCCGACGTCGACCGGCTGGCGGAGGACCTGGACGCCCACCTGGGCACCCGCCCCCCGGGACCGGTGCCGACGTCCGCTCGCCGCCGGCTGACCGTCGCGGTCGCCGAGGTCGCCGGCGCCGAGGCCGTGGCTGACGCGGTCGGGGCGGCCCACCGCGCCCGCGCCGCCCAGCACGTCGGGTGGCCGCCGACGCGGTGGGTGCGCCGCCTGCGCCCGGACCCGCTCAGGCGACTCGGGCTCGACCGGACCGCACCGGCCGAGGGGACCGCCACCGGCGGGCGGACGTCGCGGCCCGCGCCGGCCGCGGTCTCCCAGGCCGGCGCGGCCGCCGCCGTCCGGACGCTGGTCGACGACGTGACCACCGACCTGCCCGACGCCTGGACCCGCCGGGTCGCCGCCGTCGCCGACGCCCGCCGGGAGGACCTGGCCGACGCGCTGGACCGCGCCGTCGGGGCCGCTGAGCTGCCCACGCGCCGTCCGGCCTGGTGGTCGGCGGCGTCGTCGTTGCAGTGGGTGCTGGCCGGCGTGATGGCGGTCGGGCTCGTGTGGCTGGCCGTGATCGCGGCGGTGGCGTGGTTCGGTCTGCCCGACCTCCCCACCCCGCGGATCGGCGAGGTGCCCTGGCCGACGGCGATGGCGCTCGGCGGGGCGCTGGCCGGCCTGCTCGTCAGCGCGCTGGGCCGGCTCGCCGCCGCGGTGGGCGCCCGACGACGGCGGACGACCGCGCGTCGGATCCTCGTCGCCGCGGCGTCCGCGGCCGCCGACGAGCTGGTCGTCGACCCCGTCGACCGCGAGCTGGCTGCCCTCGCCGAGCTCCACCAGCTCACCGACCGGCTGCGCTGACGCGCGGGCCCGGCCAGGCCCCGTTCAGCCCGCCAGGAACCGGCCCAGCACCTCGCGGGCCGGGGCGAGGTTGGCGATCGGGACGTGCTCGCCGCGCTGGTGGGACTGGGAGGTGATGCCGGGGCCGAAGTTGAGGGCGGGGACCCCGACCTCGGCGAAGCGGGCCACGTCGGTCCAGGACTGCTGCGGAGCGATGCTCGACTGCGCGCCTCCCGGCGCGACGCTCGACTGCGCGTCCGCAGCCGCGACGAACGCCTCCACCGCCGGGGCGTGGCGGGACGGCGGGCATGCCGGCGCGCGGTCGACGACCTCGATGGTGCCGACGTCGCCGATGGTCTCGGCCAGCCACGCCTCGGCCTGGGCGACGGTCTTGTCCGGCGCGAAGCGGTAGTTGATGCTGACCGTGAACTCGCCGGGGATGACGTTGCGGGCGCTGGTGGTCCACGCCTGGGTGGGGCTGGCCACCTCCCGGTAGGTGAGGCCGTCGACCTCGACGTCCACCGGTGGCCGGTCGTGCCAGGACGCGAGCCACGCCCCCGCCTTGCTGAGCGCGTTGTCGCCCTGCCACGGCCGCGCGGAGTGCGCCTGCTGCCCGTGGATCGTCACCTGGGCGTGGAGTGCCCCCATGCACCCGAGCTGGACCCGCAGGTCCGTCGGCTCGAGGACGACGGCCAGCTCGGCCGCCGCCAGGCCGGGCACGGCCTCCAGCACGTCGCGGAGCTCGTTGGCCTCGTGCGGCCCCTCCTCCCCCGCGTAGGCGACCAGGACCAGCCGGTACCGGCCGCCGCGGAGCGCCCCGTCCTCGAAGGCGTCCATGCCGACGGCCAGGCCGGACTTCATGTCGCTGGCGCCTCGCCCGACCACGCGATCCCCCTCGACCCGCGGGGTGATGTCGTCCTCGGTCGGCGGCACCACGTCGGTGTGCCCGACCAGCAGGACGGTGGGGCGGTCGTCGCCCTCGACCTCCGGCGGGGCCACCACCACGGAGTTGCCCACCCGGATCACCACGTCCCCGCGGCTCGCGTACCGGTCGGCGAGCCAATCGGCGATCGGCCCCTCCTCCCCCGTCACGCAGGGCATGGCGAGGAGCTCGACGAGCAGATCGGTCAGGTGGTCCACGGCCCGGTCCCTCAGTTGTCGTGCAGCTCGGTGTTGAGGCCCTGCCAGGACCCGCCGGAGCGGACGATCGCCTCGACCGCGCCCGTGACGGAGTTGCGGCGGAACAGCAGCCCGTCGGCGCCCGACAGCTCGCGGGCCTTCACGACCGCCCCGTCGGGCATCGTCACCCGGGTGCCGGCGGTCAGGTACAGGCCGGCCTCCACCACGCAGTCGTCGCCGAGCGAGATGCCGAGCCCCGCGTTCGCGCCGAGCAGGCAGCCCCGCCCGACCCGGATCGTCTCCGACCCGCCGCCGGACAGCGTCCCCATGATCGAAGCCCCTCCCCCGATGTCAGAGCCGTCGCCGACGACGACCCCGGCCGAGATCCGTCCCTCCACCATGGACGCGCCGAGCGTGCCCGCGTTGTAGTTGCAGAACCCCTCGTGCATCACGGTCGTGCCGGGGGCGAGGTGCGCGCCGAGGCGGACCCGGTTCCCGTCGGCGATCCGGACGCCGGAGGGGACGACGTAGTCGAGCATCGGCGGGAACTTGTCGACCAACCGGACGCTGACGTGGTGGCCCGCCGCCCGCAGCGCCGTCCGGGCGATCTCGAAGGACTCCACCTCGAAGGGTCCGTGGTCGGTCCACACGCAGTTCGTCAGGACCCCGAAGAACCCTGTGGTGCTGAGGCCGTGCGGGGGGACCAGCCGGTGGCTGAGGAGGTGGAGGCGCAGGTACGCGTCGACCGCGTCGGCCGGGTCGTCCGCCAGGTCGCCGATGAACGCGGCGACGAGATGGCGGGTGCCGCCGGGCGTGGGGACCTCGACGAGCTCGAGCAGCTGGCGCCACGCGGCCAGGTTCGGGTGGGGGACGTCGACGGGCTCGGCGGGGGCGACATGCTGGATGGCGTCGGCGAGCTGGGGCGGGGCGAGGTAGTAGGTCGCCGACCCGGCCACGTGCCCCACCGCGCCGGCCAGCGCCACCGCTGCGAAGGGCGCGGCGTCGGTGTTCACGACCGGGTAGGCGACGTCCAGCACGGCACCCGACGGGCCGATCGTGGCCACCCCGACGCCCCACGCGGCGGGGGCGACGTAGCCGTCGATGGCGGCCTCCATCGCCTCGCGGGCGCGGTGGATGTCGTCGATGGTGGTCATCTCGTCGGGCATCGGGCGGGCTCCGGAGTGGGGGTGGGGTCGGGCACGGTGGGGTCGGGCCCGGTGGGGTCGGGCACGGGGGGGTCGGGCACCGAGACGGTAGCCGACGCCGGTGCGGCGTCAGCCACCTGGCAGGGCACCCTCGGCGATCGCGGTGCGCCACACGTCGACGGCGGCGGCGCACCCCTCCGCGTCGGGCACCAGGGCCAGGCGGAGCCAGCCGGTGCCGGCGGGGCCGAACGCCGATCCGGGCGACGCGATGATCCGTCGGGCGAGCAGCGCCTGGGCGTAGGCGACGTCGTCCCCGCCGGGAGCGGCCACCCACAGGTAGAAGGTCGCCTCGGACCCGCCGGTGCGCAGCCCGACCTCGTCGAGGAAGGCCAGGACGATCCGCCGCTTCTCCTCGAACACCTCCCGCCGCTCGGCGACGTGGTCGTCGTCGGACCAGGCGGCGACCGCGGCGCGCTGGACGAACTCCGGCGAGCCCGTCCCGATGTTGGGCCGCATGATCCGCTGCGCGGCGATGAGGGCGGGGTCGCCGACGACGGCGCCGCAGCGGTAGCCGGTCATGCCGCTGCGCTTGGAGAGGCTGAAGTAGACCAGCACCCCGGACAGGTCGCCGTCGGCGGCCTGCAGCAGCGACGGGGGCCGGGGGCCCGAGGGCGGGTGGATCTCCACGTAGCACTCGTCGGACCCGAGCACCACGCCGTGGGCGCGAGCCGTGGCCAGCTGGGCGCGCAGGTACGCCTCGTCGACGACCGCCCCGGTCGGGTTGTGCGGGTAGTTCAGCCAGGCGATGAACGCCCGGTCGAGCCGCGCCTCGCCGAGCGCGTCGAGCTCGAGGCGCCATCCCCGCTCGGGCGACAGGTCGACGGCGTCGGACTCGCCGCCGGCGAACAGCGCACCCCGCTCGTAGGGCTGGTAGCCGGGGGCGCCCCAGATCGCGTGGCGGCGCGAGGAGCCGGCGTCGAGGAGGGCGAGCGGGGTGTGGAAGATCGCCTCCTTCGAGCCCGACGACGGCAGCACCTGGGTGTCGGGGTCGACCGCCACGCCGAAGCGGCGCCCGACCCACCCGGCGATCGCCTGGCGGAGCTCGGGGATCCCGGCGGCGGTCGGGTACTGGCTGACCGGGTCGAGCGCGTCGATCAACGCCCGGCGGATGAACGGCGGCGTCGGCTCGACCGGGTCGCCGATCGAGAAGTCGTAGGTCGGCTCGGGCTGGGCGCGCATCTCGCGGGCCAGGTCCTGGAAGGCGGCGAGGGGGTAGCCGCCGAGGCGGGTCAGCACGGGGTTCACCCCGCCAGCGTCGCACAGCCGGCTCCTCACGAAACGATGACGGCCCGACCAGCCGGAACGCCCGCCGGCGTCGAACAGGTTGTGTGACGTCCCAGAGAGGGAGCGACGTGCTTTACCAACCCTTTGCGAGACGAGAGGAACCCCATGGGGGGCCTGGGCCGTCTACTCGTACACAGCCCGCCCAGCGGTCGGCCACCCCTGCTTCCCCATCCCGCTGGACGGCGTAGAGGAGGATCCCAGGTGCCAAACCCCCGTGACGCCCGCAGCCGGCGACTCCACAGCTCCGTCCCGGAGGACCTGCTGGACCTGTACTTCGGTGAGCTCGGGAAGGTCGAGCTGCTGACCGCCGCCGACGAGGTCCGCCTCGCCCAGGCGATCGCGGCGGGTGTCGAGGCCCAGGCGCGCCTGGAGGCCGACGAGCCGCTCGACGCCGACGAGCAGGAGGCCCTCGAGCTGGTCGCCGCCGCCGGCGAGGCCGCCTTCGACCACTTCGTCGCCGCCAACCTCCGGCTGGTGGTGTCGGTGGCGTCGAAGTTCTCCCGCCGCAGCCAGCTGGGCCTCGACGAGCTGATCCAGGAGGGCAACCTCGGCCTGATCCGCGCGGTCGAGAAGTTCGACTGGCGCAAGGGCTTCAAGTTCTCCACCTACGCCACCTGGTGGATCCGCCAGGCCATCCAGCGCGGTGTGGCGGCCAGCGAGCGGACCATCCGCCTGCCCGTCGCCCTGCACGACGCGCTCGTGAAGGTGCGCGCCGCCCGCGCCCGCCTCGAGGCCGTCAACGGCGAGGAGCCGTCCATCGCCGAGCTGGCCGAGGCCACCCGCCTGACCGAGCACCGGGTCCGTCGCGCGCTCGACGCCGACAAGTCCGTCACGTCGCTCGACCGGAAGGTCGGGCACGACTCGGACGCGAGCGAGATGGCCGACTTCGTCGCCGTCGCCGAGGACGCGCCGGCCGAGGAGGTCGTGGAGGCCGAGTTCAACCGCTCGGTCCTCGCGATGGCCGAGACCCGGCTGGACCCGCGGTCGTGGTACGTGATCACCCGCCGCTACGGCCTGGACGGCCGGACGGTGCTGACCCTCGACGCGCTGGGCAAGGAGCTCGGGCTGTCTCGCGAGAGCGTCCGCAAGATCGAGACCCAGGCGCTGATCCGGCTGCAGAAGGAGATCCGCGCCGCGTAGCCGGCGGCGGCCGCGGGGCGCGAGCGTCCCGCGGCGTGGGTGCGTACCGGACCGCGCGGGTGGAGGGGTCGGACCGCGCGTGGCGGGTCTGGGTCCGCGCTGGCGGCCCCGACGGCGGGTGGACCTGCGCCCGGCCGTACCCGTCGGTCGTCGCCGAGGTCACCGACGCCGGCGTCATCGTCACCCTCCGCCCGCCGGGGGTGCTGTCGCGGTCCGCGTCGCCGGTCCCGGCCGTCGGCGTGGACCTGCACCCGTGGCTCGTCACGGCGGCCGCCGGGGCCGATCTGGCCACCCAGGTCGCTGCGCGGTTCGCGGATCGGGTGGCGATCGGCCCACGGATCGACCACCGCGCACGGATCGACCACGATCGTGGTCCGTGGACCCCGCCGGCGTGCCACACAGGCCACGGCGGTGCACACGACCCCTCTCCTCCCACGCCCCTGTGGTCGATCCGTGGGACGGGGGAGGGGTCGGACGGCGATCTCCTCCGGGCGGTCCTGGCCGCGGTCGCGGCCGCGGACCTCCCCGCGCCGGACCCGGCCGTCCGGGTCGCGGTCACCGCGGCGGTCCGGTCCGGCCGGCGCCAGGACCTCTCCCGCGTCGGCCTGGAGGCGGGGTGGTCGCCGCGGACCCTCCGACGGCGGGTGCACCGGGCGGTCGGGTTGTCCCCCGACGCGCTGCGGCGACTGGGGCGACTCGAGTCGGCCCGGACCGCCCTGGCCACCGGGGGCCGAGGTCCGGCGCAGGTGGCGGCCGCCGGCGGCTGGACCGACCAGGCGCACATGACCCGGGACTTCACCGCCCTGGCCGGGTACACACCCGCCGCGTGGCAGCGCCACGTCGCCGGGTGGATCCCGGGCCGCTCCCTCGGCGGGGGCTGAGCCTGGCCGCGACGTACAAGACCGCCGCCCCGCCGGGCCCGATCGTCGGGTCATGCGTCCCTCCCACACCCCCGCCGACCCCGACTTCGACCGCCGCGTCCGCACCAGCTACGCCGCCCAACCCATGATGGCCACCCTCCGGGCCGAGATCACCGCGCTCGGGCCGGGGTGGATCGACATCGGGTTCCCCTCCCAGCCCGCCTTCACCCAGCAGCACGGGTTCCTGCACGCGGGCGCGGTGACGACGGTCCTCGACAGCGCCTGCGGGTACGCCGCGTTCAGCCTGATGCCGGCCGACGCCGGCGTGCTGACGGTCGAGCTCAAGGTCAACCTCCTGCGCCCCATGGCCGCCGACGCCTTCACCGCCTCCGCCCGGGTGGTCAAGGCAGGCCGGACCCTGACGGTCTGCCAGGCCGAGGCCGTCCCCGCGGGCGGCACCGACCCCGTGGCGATCATGACCGCGACGGTGATGACGCTGCTCGGCTCGTCGATCACGGGGTGACGGCGGCCGCATGCCCCGTCACCTCGCCCTGTCCGCACGGATCGACCACCGCGCTGCGACGAGGGTCGATTCGTGTGCACTCCTGTGGCGCCTGTGGCACCTCGGCGGGCGCTCCGACCCTCGTCGGTGGTCGATCCGTGGGACCCGGGGGTCGGGGCGTGCCGGCCCGTGACGTCGACGGCGCCGGTGGTAGACCGGGTGCGATGCCCGTGACGTCCACGCCGACGCTGGCCCTGCTCGCGGAGGACGCCGTGACCCGCCGTCCCCTGGCGGGGACCATGTGGCTGGGCGCCGGACGGCGTCGCGGCAGCACGGTCGACCGGTTGCCCGCGGGCGGCTGGCGAAGGGCGGAGCAGGGGTCGGCCGGTCCGCTCGTGCTCGAGGTCCGCACCGCCACCGACCGGCTGGTCCTGCAGGTCTGGGGGCCGGCGGCCACCCCGGCCGACGAGGTGGCGCAGGCGCTCCGGGCCACCCGCGCCTGGGCCGGCCTCGAGGACGACCCGACGGGCTTCGGC
Organism: Euzebya sp.; assembly: GCF_964222135.1. Classification (NCBI taxonomy): domain Bacteria; kingdom Bacillati; phylum Actinomycetota; class Nitriliruptoria; order Euzebyales; family Euzebyaceae; genus Euzebya; species Euzebya sp. The sequence continues at coordinate 5,588 of NZ_CAXQBR010000062.1, read as the reverse complement.
GAGCTGGTCGGCGCCCACCCGCTCCTGCGCCGCGCCCACCTGCAGCTCGGCACGCCGATCCTCGGCCGGCTTCCGCGGGCCGCGGAGTCCTTCGGTCGCGCGGTGCTCGGCCAGCTCGTCCAGGGCCTGGAGGCGGCGAAGAGCACCGCGGAGCTCGTCCGGATGCTCGGGACCCCCACCGCCCACGGGATCTACGCCTACCCGACCCGGGCGGCGCTCGGCGCGGCCCCGGCCCACCAGCTGCGCCGGTGCGGGATCGCGCTGCGCTCAGCGGGCGCCCTGCACCGCTTCGCCGTCGACGAGGCCACCGTCGAAGCCCTGCACGATCGGCGCGACCACGAGGCGATCGACGCGCGCCTCCGGCGGATCCCCGGAGTGGGGGTGTGGACGTCGGCGGAGACCCGGCTGTACCTGGGGGATGCCGACGCGGTGAGCTACGGCGACTACCACATCCCCGCACTGGTCGGCTGGGCGCTCGGGGACCGGACCGAGACCGACGAGGCCATGGCCGAGCTCCTCGCCCCCTACGCGCCGCAGCGGGGGCGCGTGATCCGCCTGATCGAGCGGGCGGCCCGACACGGGCTGGTGCCGACCAAGCCGCGACGCGGCCCGCGGGCCGCCGTGTCGGTCCACCGGTACTGGTGAGGGTCGGTGTGACCGCCGGGGACGGTCTACCCTCGCCAGGTGCCCGCGCCGCTCCCCGACCACTACGCCACCCTGGGCGTGGACCCCGGGTCGTCGCACGAGGACATCCGCGCTGCCTACCGGCGGCTCATGCGCCAGGTCCACCCCGACGTCACCGGGGGCGACGCGACGCTGACCCAGCGGGCGCATGCCGTGACGCTCGCCTGGTCGGCGCTGAAGGACCCCGTGGCGCGGGCGGACTACGACCGGCGCCGCAGCGCGGCGCGGAGCCCCGCGGCCCGTCCAGACACCGCCTCGACATCTGCTCCCGGGTCCCCGGACGTCCCCGCGTGGGGACCCGGCGGACCTCGGCCGGTGACCGTGCAGCAGCTGCGGGAGGCCGCCCGCCGACAGGCCGCCTACTCCGACCTCGGCCGGGTCCACGCCGCGGCGTTCTCCGCCGCGAGCCGCCGGCTGGGCATCGGGCTGGTCCTGCTCGGCACCCTCGTCCTCGGGCTGCTCATCGCCCTCTGACCCCGACGGCCCGGCCAGCACCTGGGGGCATCGCACCCCGAACGTGGATGGAATTGACACCCTGAGGTGCCGTCACGGGATGGAATCGACATCCAGGACGGGGGTCAAGGCCCTCAGGATCGCTCAGGAGTGGACCCTGAGCACAGAAGTGCACCTCCGCGGACCTGGAGGTGTCGATTCCATCCGCGGTGGATGTCGATTCCATCCGCAGTCGGCCGTCACGCCGGGCTGAGGCGCTCCTCCGGTCCGTCGTCTCGGCGCGGGACCGGTCCGTCGACGACCGAGGGGGCGGTGTGGCCGGGGTCGACGGTCGCCGCGCCCTCCCGGGCGAGCTCGGCGTGAATGCCGGTCGATCGCAGCTCGACGTCCGGGAGGAACCAGGCGACCAGCACCGACACGACGACCACCGGCACGGCGACGGCGAAGACGCCGGTCAGCGCCTCGGCCACGCCGGCGACGTAGGCGGTCTGCAGCTCCTCGGGCAGGGCGGCGAGGGCCGCGGTGGTGCTGCCCGAGGCGTCGCCCAGCCGCGCGGCGACGTCCGCCGGCAGCCGCTCGGCGAGCTGGCCGCCCAGGTTCGCGTTGAACAACGCCCCGAACACCGCGACGCCGAAGGACCCGCCGACCGACCGGAAGAAGTTCACGTTCGCCGTCGCCACACCCATGTCGCGGGCCGGTACGGCGGACTGGACCGCCAGGACGACGACCTGCATCACGAGGCCGAGCCCGACGCCGACGACGGCCATGTACACCGACACCGTCACCGCGGACGTGGCCGGCCCCATCGTGGACAGGAGGTACATGCCCACCGACGCGATCGCGGTGCCCGCCAGCGGGAACCGGCGGTACCGGCCGGTGCGGGCGATCACCTGCCCTGAGGCGACGGAGGACACGACCATCCCGCCCATCAGCGGCAGCAGCTGCAGCCCGGAGCTGGTCGCCGACGCGCCGTTGACGACCTGCATGAACAGCGGCAGGAAGCTGATCACCCCGAACATGCCGATGCCGACGACGAACCCGACGCCGCTCGCCACGTCGAAGGTGCGGTTGCGGAACAGCCGCAGCGGGAGGACCGGTTCGGGGACGCGGCTCTCGACGACGAGCAGCGCCGCGATCAGCAGCACCGCGGCGACGCCGAGGCCGACGATCGTCGGCGAGCCCCACGCGTACTCGCTGCCGCCCCACGTCGTCAGCAGGACGATGCAGGTGACGGCCGACCCGAGCAGGGCGAAGCCGAGGTAGTCGATCCGCGGTGAGATCCGGCTCCGGACCGACGGCAGGGTCATGGCCGACACGACCAGCGCGACGATGCCGAGGGGCAGGTTCACGTAGAAGACCCACCGCCACGACAAGTTGTCGGTGAAGAACCCGCCGATCAGCGGGCCGGCGACCGAGGCGCCGCCGAACATCGCGCCGAAGTAGCCCTGGTAGCGGGCTCGCTCCCGCGGGCTGACGACGTCGGCGATGATCGCCTGTGCGAGGACCATGAGCCCGCCGCCGCCGACGCCCTGCACGGCCCGCCAGGCGATGAGGGATCCCATGGAGCCGGCGGTGCCGCTCAGCAGCGAGCCGATCAGGAACACGACGATCGCGCCGAGGAAGATGCGCTTGCGGCCGAACTGGTCGCCCAGCTTCCCGTACAGCGGCGTCGAGACCGTCGAGCCCAGCAGGTAGGCGGTGACGACCCACGACAGGTGGTTGAGGCCGCCGAGGTCGTCGACGATCGTGGGCAGCGCCGTGGCGACGATCGTCTGGTCGAGGACGGCCAGCAGCATGGCCAGGATCAGGCCGGTGAAGATCAGCCCGACGCGGGGGGAGTCGTCGTCGGTCGCCGCGGTGGCAGCGGGGGTGGCGGGCGGTGTGGCGGTCACGGGGGAGGGACCTCAGGCAGTCGTGGGGAGGGGGGCGGGCAGGCCGGCGGCGACCTGGTCGAGGGCGTGTGCGACGGCCAGCTCGACGGGGTCGTCGGCGTCCTCCTCGATCCAGCGGCGCACGGCGACGCGGGCGGCGGCGATCGCGGTGGCGACGACGAGGCGCGGGTGCAGGTCGTCGGCCCGCGTGCCGGTCCGGCGGGCGACCTCTCCCACCAGGAGCTCCTCGGCGGCCTCGTACTCGTCGCGCTGGCGGCTGAGGAGGTTGGCGGACTGCCGGACCATCGCCAGGGTGGCGAGCAGGGTGCGCTCCTGCGCCTCCCCCGCGTAGATCGCGCGGAAGGTGTGGCCGAGGGCGGTCCAGATGTCCTCGTCGTCCGGCCGGTCGGCCAGCAGCCGGGGCGCCCGGGCCCAGCGCGCGGTGTTGCGCGCGAGGATCGCCTGCTCCTTCGACTCGAAGTGGTTGAAGAACGTCCGCGGCGACACGTCGGCGGCGGCGGCGATGTCCTCGACCGTGACGGCGTCCGGTCCGCGCTCGACGCTCAGCTCGAACGCCGCATCCGCGAGCGCCTGGTACGTCGCCCGCTTCTTCCGCTCGCGGAGACCCAGCCCCGCCACGTCCTCGTCCATCCGCTACAGCCTATGCAAGATTGCAGTGACTGCAGCTACATGGTCAGCCGGACGTGATCGGCAGCCCTCCGGTGCCGCCCTCGGAGGGGGGCGTCGCGGTGTCGGCGGCGTGCTGGAGGGGGCGGAGGAAGGGCATCGCGGTGGGCTCGAGCGGCTCCGCCGGCAGGAAGTCGCCGAGGCCGTCGTCGTCGACCAGCGCCGCGGTCACGTGGCCGCCGCGCTGGCGGGCGCCGTAGACCGCGACGAGGAGGTCCTCCCCACCCGGCCCGGTGGCCTCGGAGATGAAGCCGAAGCAGCTGGCGTTGGCGGGCACCATCTCCCTTGCGGCCAGCACGCTGAGGGCGTCGTGCCGGGCCTCGTCGTCGTCGGGGAACCCGTCGAGGGAGATGACCTTCGTCGCGCCCTCGAGCGGCAGCACGACCGTGACCGGGTGCGGCCGGTCGGTGCGCTCGACCAGGTCGGCGGCGGCCGCCTCGACGAGCGCGCGCAGCTGGTCGACGGTCATCCGCCGTCCTCCACGAGCTCCTCGGCCAGCCGGTCGGCCGCGACGCGGAACACCTCGTCCCAGTCGTTCTCGGCGGCGATCGGCGGGACGAGGCCCTCGGCGATCTCCTCGCGCAGCCCGCCGGGCACCGCGAAGTCGTCGACGGGGCGGACGCCGACGCAGCGCTCGCGCTGGTCGTCGGTGGAGGAGAAGTCACCGTCGCGGGCGACCGCGACGATGGCCACGTCGGCCTCCCAGGCCGTCGCGAACTCGAGGCCGGCGCGGAACGCCTCGCCGCAGTTCGCCTGCGGGGTGGTGTAGGTCAGCGCGACGACGTCGAGGCCACCCGCCTCGATCGCCGCGAGCTGGTCGTCGAGCTGCTCGGCGTCGAGGATCCCGGCGAGGTCGGCGACGTGCCGGCCGTCGTCGCGGGCGGGGATGTCGACGTCGGTCTCGGGCTCGCCGCATCCGGCCACGCCGAGCGCGAGGGCCACGACGAGCAGGGCCGCGAGGGCCCGAGTCGGCCGGGCGCGGACCGGGCTCACGACGCCACCCCCGCGCGGCGCTCGCGCCAGCGGTCGACGGGGCTCTCGATCGCGTGGCGGACCGCGAGCTCGGCGACGACGTCGTCGTCGGCGTCGGGACCGATCTCGGTCAGGTCCAGCCCGGTCTGCACCGGGACCACCTGCAGCATCGCGTCGACGTAGTCACCGGATGCCGCGAGCGTCCGGCCGAGCGCCGGCGTCTGCGCGTCCGCGTCGGCCACCAGCGCACCGAGCGACTCGTAGCGGCCGATCAGCTGGCGGGCGGTCTTCTCCCCCACCCCCTTGATGCCGGGCAGCCCGTCGGAGGGGTCGCCGCGCAGGATCGCGAAGTCCGCGTAGCGGTCGGGCGGGACGCCGTAGGCGTCGACGACCCCGGCCGCGTCGTAGCGCCGCAGCTGCTTGGTGCCGCTGACGGTGAACCAGACCTGGACGACCGGGTCGCGGACGAGCTGGATCAGGTCCCGGTCGCCGGTCAGCACCACCACGCGATCGCTGTCCCCAGCGGCCGCGCACAGGGTGCCGATCGCGTCGTCGGCCTCCCACCCCTCTGCCTCGACGATCACCTCGCCGAGGGCCGGCAGCAGCCGGCGGAGCAGGTCGAACTGCCAGGTGATCTCCGCCGGCGGCTCGGTCCGCTGGGACTTGTAGGCCGGGTAGGCGGCCAGGCGCCCCTCGGGGATCTCCGCGTCGTCCCAGCAGTGGCGCACGGTGTCGGGGGCGAGCTCGGCGATGACGGTCGACACCATGTCGAGGTAGCCCCGGACCGCGTTGACCGCGTGCCCCTCGTCGTCGGTGATGGACGTCGGCAGCGCGTGGAACGCCCGGTAGGTCAGGCTGGACGTGTCGATCAGCAGGCTCGTGGACATGCGCGGCCGAGGCTACCCAGTCACCCCCCTGTGT
>NZ_CAXQBR010000061.1 GCF_964222135.1 Euzebya sp. | reverse complement strand
ATCTTCGAGACCGCCGGGACCTTCCCCCTCACCCTCACCGTGACCTGGCAGCGCACCACCTCCGCCGGCGCCGACCAGGTCCTGCGCACCGCCACCGCCACCTACCCGGTCCACGGCATCGTCATCGCCCCCACCACCCCTCCGAGCTGAGCTGCCGACCTCCCACGCTCCGCGAGTCGCCCGTGGTGCGATGGCGACCGCCCCGGGTCTGCGGCCGACCCCCGCGAGTCGCCCACGGTGCGACGACGCGGCCGATACCGTACGGACCCGCCCAGGTCGTGCGCCCACGGTGCGATGACGCGGCCGATACCGCGCGGGCGCGTCCCGTCATGCGCCCACGGTGCGATCGCGCGGACGGGCATCGCTCCGACCGGTAGGCCCCGCAGCACGATCGCGCGCAGGATCGCGCCGAACTTCGCCGTCAGGCGAGGTAGGCCCCGATCGCGCCGAACATTCGCCCCGGCGACCGCCCGCCCGACGAGACGAGCACCCAGGATCGCGCCCAACCTCGCCGTCAGCCGAAGTAGGCCCCGATCGCGCCGAACATTCGCCCCGGCGACCGCCCGCCCGACGAGACGAGCACCCAGGATCGCACCGCACCGCGCCGAATCGCCGCACCCCACACGCACGACGCCCCCGGCGTGGTGGCCGGGGGCGTCGAGATCCTGAGCAGCTACGCGGCGGTGTCGCTCAGCGCGCGGCCGCGGGAGGGGTGGCGCAGCTTCGAGAGCGCGCGGGCCTCGAGCTGGCGGATGCGCTCGCGGGTCAGGCCGAAGTAGCGGCCGACGTCGTCCAGCGTGCGGGCCTCGCCGTCCAGCAGGCCGAAGCGGAGCTCGAGGATGATGCGCTCGCGCTCGGGCAGACCGGCGACGACGTCGAGCAGCTCCTGGCGGGCCAGCCCCTTCGCGGCGACCTCCATCGGGTCGTCGGCGTTGCGGTCCTCGATGAAGTCACCGAGCTCGGCGTCCCCGTCCTCGCCGACCGGGGTCTCGAGCGACGTGGGGGTGCGGGCGTAGGTGAGGAGCTCCTCGACGGTCTCGACGTCCTCGCCGAGCTCCTCGGCGAGCTCATCGATCTGCGGCTCGCGGCCCAGGGCCTCGGCCAGGTCGCGCTGCATGCTCAGCGCCCGGCGGACGCGCTCCATCATGTGCACGGGGAGGCGGATGGTGCGGCCCTTGTCCGCGACACCGCGGCCGACGGCCTGGCGGATCCACCACGTGGCGTAGGTCGAGAACTTGTACCCGCGGCGGTAGTCGAACTTCTCGACCGCGCGGAGCAGGCCGAGGTTGCCCTCCTGGATCAGGTCGAGGAGCGGGAGGCCCTGGCCCTGGTAGCGCTTCGCGACGCTGACCACGAGGCGGAGGTTCGCCTGGACCAGGCGCTCCTTCGCCCGGCGGCCGTCGTTGCGGACCCGCTGCAGCTGACGGCGACGCGCGACCGGGACCTTGGTCCCCTCGAGGGTGGCCATGACCCGCTCGGCCTCCAACCCGGCTTCGTACCGCTTCGCCAGGTCGACCTCCTCCTCGGCTGTCAGCAGCGCCGTGCGCGCCATCTCCCGCAGGTACAGCTGCACGTGGTCGTGCAGCGGCATCTCCTCGATGATCTGGGCCACGTTCGGCTCACCACTCCTTGTCGGCGCCGGCGACCAGCGTGCACGGCGACTTGGGTCGATGGATGGGACGGGATGCAGTTCGGGACCGAGCGGGTTGATGCCGGGTCGTGGGGGGTATGGCTACGGCCACGGTAGGTGGCCCTGCCGTCCCCGGCCATGTGAATGTGTCCCTGTGTGGATGTGCATCCTCGTCGGTCACAATGACCTACGCGGTCCGGACGATCAAGCACTTCTTGGCCTGTGGACCTCCACCTCCGCCGACAGCCACCTGCCGATCACGGTCCGTGATCGTCCCTGGTAGTGCGGCGACTGCTGATCCTCTACGGTTCAGGCTGGTTCGCCGCGGCGTGCACCCTGGGTAGGCATGCCCAGCCGGCACACGACTTGTTAGAGAGGGACGACCACTTGTTAGAGAGGGACGACCACACCCGATGAGCACCACCGACCCGACAGGAGAGCGCCCCCCGCCGTTGGCGCGGCTCGTCGGACGACGACCGACCCAGGGCGCGGTGCCCGCCGCGAAGACGGTCATCAGCGACGTCCAGGCGCTCGTCCGCGCCGAGGTGGACCTCGCGAAGGCCGAGCTGGCCGACGGCATCAAGGCGAAGGCCATCGGCAGCGGCCTGTTCATCGCCGTCGCGATCATCGGCTGGCTCGCGGTGCAGGTGCTGCTGGTCTTCATCGGCTTCCTCTTCGCGCTGTTCCTCCCCGGCTGGGCCGCGGTGGGCATGGTGCTGCTGCTCCTGCTGGTCGTCGCCGGCGTGCTCGGGTGGCTCGGGATGAAGAAGATGAAGGTGCCCGCTTCGCTCGACACGACGAAGCAGAGCGTGGCGCAGTCCCAGGAGGCCGCGAAGACCGCGGTCGACCAGGCGAAGGCCAACACCGAGGCCGGGATCGAGCAGGCCAAGCAGGCCGTCGCCGAGTCGGCCCAGGACGTCCGGCAGCGCTTCGAGGAGTGGCGCGGCGCGGCCCCGCCCCCGACCATGGCGCCCCCAGCGGCCACGTCCCCGACCACGGCGCCCCCGACCACCACCCCACCGGCCACCGCCCCGCAGGCAACGACCCCCGCACCCCTGTCCACCCCCGGGACCGCCGAGGAGACCCGCCCATGAGCGCCACGGACGCCGACGGCGCGCTGTCGCGCCAACTCGCCGCGGTCGAGGCCGCCCGCACCAAGCTGGTCAGCGACATCGACACCCTGGACCGCGAGGTCCGATTGGAGGCCCTGTACCGCATGGAGTCGTTCGCATGGAAGGCCGTGGCGGGCATCGCCGCCGCCGTGTCCGGCCTGGCCGCCACCAAGGTCCTCACCCTCGTCTGGGACAAGGTGATCCCCGACACCGACCCGCCCGAGGACCCCACCGACCCCGAGACGTCGACGCGTGACGCGATGGTCTGGACCCTCCTGACCGGCATCGGGGTCTCCACCGCCGCGGTCGTCGCCCAGCGCAGCGCCGCCAAGGGGTGGGCGAAGGCGACGGGTCGGACCCCTCCGCCGTTCGAGAAGAAGCACCGCGCCACGCGCTGACCCGCACGTGCGCGAGATCGTCGTCTTCAGCGGCAGCGCCCACCGGCCGCTGGCCGCCGCCATCTGCGACGGGCTGGGCGTCACCCCGTCCACGGTCGAGATCACCCGGTTCAGCAACGACTGCCTGCAGGTCCAGCTGCAGGCCAACTGCCGACAGCGCGACGTCTACCTCGTCCAGCCGCTGGTCCCGCCGACCCAGGAGCACCTGATGGAGCTCCTCCTCATGGTCGACGCGGCCAAGGGCGCCTCCGCCGCCCAGATCACCGCGGTGATCCCCCACTACGCCTACGCGCGGTCGGACAAGAAGGACGCGTCGCGGATCTCGATCGGCGGGCGGCTGGTCGCCGACCTGCTCGCGACCGCCGGCGTGTCGCGGGTCCTGACGATGACGCTGCACGCCCCGCAGGTCCACGGCTTCTTCTCCGTCCCCGTCGACCACCTGACCGCCCTCGGGGTGCTCGCCGAGCACTTCCGCGACACCGACCTGTCCGACACCGTCGTCGTCTCACCCGACCTCGGCAACGCGAAGGCGGCGACGCAGTTCAGCCGGCTGCTGGGCCTCGGCGTCGCGGCCGGGTCCAAGCGGCGGCTGGCCGACGACCGGGTGGTGATCGACGCGATCGTCGGTGACGTCGAGGGCAAGCACGCGCTGATCCTCGACGACGAGATCGCCACGGGCGGGTCGATCATCGAGCTGCTCGACCGCCTCCGCGACGCGGGGTGTCCGAGCGCGTCGGTCGCCTGCACCCACGGGCTCTTCGTCGGCCGGGCCGTGGAGCGCCTCTCGGGGCACCCGATGATCCGCGAGGTCGTCACGACCGACACGGTGCCGCCGGTCGACTGGCCGGAGCTGCAGGTCATCTCCGTCGCCGGCCTGTTCGCCCAGGCGATCAGCCGGGTGCACGCCGGCGAGTCGGTGTCGAGCCTCTTCGACGGCGTCGACCCCGCCCTCGGCCCACCCCAGCCGCGCCTGCCGTTCCCCGCCTGACCGCGGCGGCCACCCCTCCTCCGGCCACCCCTCCTCCGGCCACCCCTCCTCCGGCTACCCCTCGTCGTCGTCGGGCAGCTCACCCATCAGCGCCTGGCGCGCCGCCTCGGCCGCGTCGGCGACGATCGGACCGATCAGGTCCGCGGGGCTGAGCGCGCCGGCCCAGCCGTCCGGCTCGCAGAGGACCCGCAGGGCGGGGACGCTGAGGCGCGGGGTCTGCACCGGCGGGACGGTGACGGCGTCGAGGGGCACCCGGGAGGTCGACCAGCCGATCACCGACATCTCCGACACCTCCACCCCGTCGGTGGCGTCGTCGCGCTCGCTGCGGCGCCGGCGGGCGATGTCGCGGAGGACGCGCTCCCTGCCCCTCCCCCGGATCTGCAGCAGGGGGAAGGGGCTCGCGTCGAGGCGGACGGCCACGGCCTCCCACACCGCCGCGCCCGCCACCGGGAAGGGGTCCTCGCCGGAGTGGCCGGCTGCGACGGCGATCTCGTCCATCCGCGGGAACAGCCGGACTCCGCGCTCCGCGGCCTCCTCGGCCAGCCCCTCGGGGTGCTGGCTCGCGAGCAGGCGGGCTGAGTAGCGCACCGTCGAGGCGAGCAGGTCGAGGACGACGTCCCACTCGTCGTCGGTCAGGGTCGGGATGCCGAGCTCGCACAGGAACGGGGTCGCGCGGGACCCCTGCACGCGGGCGGTGACCCGGCCGATCCCGAGCTTGACGTCGCTGACCCGCCCCGACCGGTACGTCGCGACGCCCTGGCGGACGCGGCGCTGCAGGTCGTGGTCGTCGCCGCCGAGCACCTCGCGCCACTGCTGGCCCCAGCTCATGCTCATGGCCCGACCCCGACCGGTTCCGCCTCGAGCAGCGGCGCGTCGCTCGACAGCTGCACCAGCTCGAGCAGCGCGGCGTCGTCCAGCTCGGTGATCCACGTCTCGCCGGCGCCGACGACCGCGTCGGCCAGCGCGCGCTTGCGCTCGAGCATCTCCGCGATCCGCTCCTCGAGCGTGCCGGCGGTCACCAGCTTGTGGACCTCGACGGTCCGGTGCTGGCCGATGCGGTGGGCGCGGTCGGTGGCCTGGTCCTCGACCGCGGGGTTCCACCAGCGGTCGTAGTGGACGACGTGGGTGGCGGCGGTCAGGTTCAGGCCGGTGCCGCCGGCCCGCGTCGAGATCACCAGGACCGGCGACCCGCCGCCCTGCTGGAAGTCCTCCACCATCACGTCGCGCTGCTGGACGCTCAGGCCGCCATGGAGGAACGGCACCCGCTGGCCGAGGTCGACGGCCAGCTGCTCGCTGAGCAGGTCGCCCATCCGGGTGAACTGGGTGAAGATCAGCATCGCGTCGCCGGCGTCAGTGACCGCCTCGACGATCTCCCGCAGGGCCGCCATCTTGCCGCTGCGACCCAGGATCGGCCCGTCCTCCTTCAGGTACTGCGCCGGGTGGTTGGTGACCTGCTTGAGGGCGGTCAGCATCGCGAGGATGCGCCCGCGCCGACCCATGCCGTCGGCGTCGGCCAGCGCGGCCAACGCCTCGGCGGTCACCCGCTCGTACAGCGCGGCCTGCTCGGGGGTGAGGCTGCACACGACGGTCCGCTCGATCTTGTCGGGCAGGTCGCGGGCGACCTCGGGGTCGGTCTTGGTGCGCCGCATGATGAAGGGGCTGACGAGGCGGCGGAGGCGGGCGGCCGCGTCGGCGTCGTGGCGGACCTCGACCGGGCCGACGAAGCGGCGGGTGAACGTGCCGCGAGTCCCGAGCAGGCCCCGGTTGGTCGCGTCGATGACGGCCCACAGCTCGGCCAGGCGGTTCTCGAGGGGCGTGCCGGTCAGCGCGAAGGTCACCCGGCCGCGCAGCCGCCGGACGGCCTGGGCGGCGGCGGTGGAGGGGTTCTTGACCTGCTGGGCCTCGTCCAGGGCGATCACGTCCCAGTCGACGGTCTCGAGCAGCTCGACGTCCCGGCGGAGGGTGCCGTAGGAGGTGACGAGGACCCCCTCGAACCCCTCGAGGTCGTCGGGCCGGTCGGTGCCGTGGTGGCGGACCACCGAGAGGTCGGGGGCGAAGCGGCCGATCTCGCGCTCCCAGTTGCCGACCACCGACGTCGGGCAGACCACGATGAACGGGCCCGGGCGGCTGACCAGCAACCCGATCAGCTGGATGGTCTTGCCGAGCCCCATCGCGTCGGCCAGGACCGCCCCCATGCCGAGGTCGGCCATGCCGCGCAGCCACGACACACCGCGCTGCTGGTAGGGCCGCAGCTCCCCGACGAAGCCCGACGGGGTCTCGGCGACGTCCTCGAGGTCCCCGGCGGTCCGCAGGGCGCGGAGGATGTCGCCGAGCCGGTCGTCGACCACGACGCGGCTGGCGGCCGTCCCCTCGCCGAACCACTCGTCGTCGGTGGTGCCGGCCAGGGCAAGCGCGAGCGCCTCGGCCTGCCCGATCGAGCGGGTGGTGCCGCGCGCCTGCAGCGCCGCGCGGGTCTCGTCGTCGATCTTGACCCAGCGGCCGCCGTAGAAGCCGAGGGGGTCGTCGGCGTCGAGGAACGTGCCGATCTCGTCGTCGGAGAGGACCCGGTCGTCGAGGGACACCTCCCAGGTCGCCTGGACGGTGCCGTCCTCGGCGCTGGTCAGGCTGATCTGCGCGGCGATGCCGTCCTCGGCCAGGGTGGCCGGCAGCTGCACCGACACGCCGGCGCCGCTCAGCAGCGGGGCGGCCTCGGCGATGAACTGCCACGCCGCGTCGAGGTCGAGGGTGACCGACGTCGGCTGGTCGTCGGCGAGCGCCGCGTCGAGCGGCGGGAACACCCGTGCGGCGCGGCTGAGCCCGGCGAGCAGCGACTCGATGAGATCGCGGTCCTCGCCGCCCCACACCGCCTCGGCCTCGTGGCGCTCGTCGTCGGCGTCGCGGATCGCGAAGGTCAGGGTCCACCCGCCGTCGGGCGCATCGGGTGCGGACAGCTCGAGGACCAGGGAGGCATCCCCGTCGCCGCGGGACTGCCACCCCTCGCACGCCGCGGCCAGGGCCGGCCCCTCGGCCTTCAGCGGCACGACCGGGTCGGCGGCGTCGCCGAGCGCCTCGGCCCAGCGGGTCGTCCACGGCAGCAGGCGCTCGCGGGGGCGGCCCGACGGGTCGGGGGCGTGGGCGCGGACGGCCGAGTCGGCGACCGCGTCGAGGTAGGCGACCAGGAGCCGTCGCGGCTCCCACGCCGTCGTCTCGCCCCGCGCCTGCGCGGTCGCGCTCGCCGGGGTGGCCTCGACCAGGCGGTCGACGGCGCTCGCGAGCGCGGGGTCGGCGTCGAGGTCGACGCGCCACACGCCGGTGATCAGCTGCTCGCCGTGGTCGTTGACCTGGTCGGGCACGAGGTGGAGGTGCGGCATGACCCGGTGGCTCGCGCCCGCGGTCAGGGCCAGGCGGGTCGCGCGCCCGAACGCCCGGACCGAGTCGGGCATCCGCCGGTCGTGGGCGGCGTCGAGCAGCCCGGGCAATGCGTCGGCGACGCCGACGGTCAGGACCTTCAGCGTCTCCACGACCACCGCGCCGCCGGACGGGACGGCGAGCTGCGCCGTCGCGGGCGTCCAGGTGGTGATCCCGAGCGCCTCGACGAGCGCCTCGCAGCCGGACAGGTCCTCGTCGGAGGTGCAGTAGACGACGAGGCGACCGTCGGCGGGACGGGCGGGGGCGGGGGCGAAGGAGAGTTGTGGGCGCATCTGGTGAGAGGTCGACCGACCACGTTACCCGCCGCTCCGGCGGTGTCGGCCCTCGAGCCCTGCCCCGCTCCCCGCCCGGCCTACTCCTCGCCCTCGAGCTGCTCGATCAGCGCGCGGACGGCGTCGGCGGGGACCTGGTGGCCGTCGCCGGCGGCCAGGACGTCGCGCAGCGCCTGCACCATCGCCCGCCGCTCGACGCTGACGAGCGGCTTGCGCCGCGTCGGGCGGGACTCGACCGGTTCCGGCGCCGGGGGCGGGGCGCCGAACAGGACCTGCTGGGGAGGGGCGGTGCCGGCGGAGCGGGCCTCGAACTCGGTCGGGGTCACGCCGGCCAGGTGGGCGGCCCACCACGTCAGGCCGCGGTCCCAGCGGGCCCCGGCAGGCCGGCGCTCGGGCACCCGACCGTTGAAGGCGACGTCGCACACGACCCTGGCGACCAGGTCCTGCACGAAGGGGTCGGCGGCGTGGTCCGCCTTCAGCTTCTCGAGGGTGTGGCTGTCGCCGTGGGTGCCGTACAGCTGCTCGGCGATCTCGTTCAGCACCGAGCGGGACCGCTGCAGCCACGCCCACGCGTGGGCGGGCACCCGTGCGCGGGCCGGCGGCGGGGTCGGGGAAGGCGATGCCACGCCCCCAGCGTCGCACGACATGTCCCATCGGGCGAGGATCCGCGCCGACGGTCCGTCACCATCGGGGCATGCCCGAGGAGACCGTCGTCGAGCAGGCCGTCGACGTCGCGACCAGCCTCGCCGTGCTCGGCGGGGCGGCCGTGGCGGGCCTGGTGGCCTACCTCGTCATCGTGCGGGTGGGCTTCCGCATCGGCAGGGCCGACCGCTTCGCACGCGAGGCGACCGCCCGCTGCCGGTGGCCCGCCCGGACCCTGGTCGTGCTGCTGAGCCTGCTGGCGGCCATGCCCGCGACCGAGCTGGGCGCGTCCGCGACCGGCCTCGTGACCCACGGGCTGGCGGTGGCGGCGATCCTCGCCGGCGCGTGGACGCTGCTGCGGCTGGCCGTCGCGGTCGAGGTCACGATGCTCGACCGCTTCGACATCGCCGGCCCCGACAACGCGCGCAACCGCGGGCGCCAGACCCAGGTCGTCATCCTCCGCCGCGTCGCCTCGGGGGTGATCGTCACCCTCACCGTCGCCGCGGTCCTCCTGACCTTCGAGTCCGCGCGGACCGTCGGCACGTCGCTGCTGGCCTCGGCCGGCGTCATCGGGCTGGTGGTCGGCATCGCCGCCCAGCCGACGCTGGGCAACCTGGTCGCCGGCATCCAGCTGGCCGTCGCCGAGCCGCTCAGCCTGGACGACGTCGTCGTGGTCGAGGGCGAGTGGGGCAACATCGAGGAGATCACCCTCACCTACGTCGTGGTCCGCACCTGGGACCGACGCCGCCTGGTGCTGCCGACGTCGTACTTCATGAACACGCCGTTCCAGAACTGGACGCGGAACGGGTCGCAGGTGATCGGCTCGATCTTCTGGGAGGTCGACCACCGGGTGCCCCTCGATGAGCTCCGCGAGGAGTTCCACCGCCAGGTCGAGACCCATCCGCTGTGGGACGGCGACGTGGTCGTGCTGCAGGTCACCGAGGCCCGGCCGACGGTGGAGCTGCGCGGGCTCGTGACCGCCCAGACCGCCCCGATGTCCTGGGATCTGCGCTGCGCGATCCGCGAGGGCGTCCTCCGGTGGCTCTGGACGCACCACCCCGAGGCCGTGCCGACCACGCGGCTGCTGGAGGCGCCCGCCCCCGCACCGGGACCCGACGGGCCGCACCCCCCGCCGGCGTCGCGCTACGACGTCCGCAGCCCCGGGCCGGACACCGCCCCCAACCCGGACCCCGACCGGACCGGGCCCTTCGACGTGGTCCCGCCGGTGGACGAGGCCGTCCTCCGCGCCGGGGGCGATGGCGATCTCCCGGCGGCACGTCAGGATCGTGGCTGATGCCCGAGGACACCGTCGTCGAAGCCGCCGTGGACGTGGTGGCCAGCCTCGCCGTCATGGGCGGCGCCGTCGTGCTGGCCGTCCTGCTCAGCGTGATCGCGGGGCGGGTGCTGTTCAGGGTCTCGAAGTCCGACGCGTTCGCGCGTGAGCTCAGCCAGCGGGGCCGCTGGCCCGCCCGGGTCCTGGCCGTGCTGGTGGGTCTGCTGGCGGCGATGCCGGCGACCGAGCTGCCCGAGGCGCTCGCCGGCCGCCTGACCCACATCCTGCTGATCGGCGCGATCGTCGCCGGCGCCTGGACGCTGCTGCGCCTGGCCGTCGCCATCGAGGTGGCGATGCTCGACTACTTCGTGCCGACCGGCACCGAGGAGCAGGCCGAGGAACGGCGCATCAAGGGCCGCCAGACCCAGGTGATCATCCTCCGGCGGGTCGCCTCGGGCGTGATCATCCTGGTCACGATCGGCGCGGTGATGCTGACCTTCGAGTCCGCCCGGACCGTCGGCACGTCGCTGCTGGCCTCCGCCGGCGTCCTCGGGCTGGTGCTCGGCATCGCCGCCCAGCCGACGCTCGGCAACCTGGTCGCCGGCATCCAGCTGGCCGTCGCCGAGCCCCTGTCGATCGACGACGTCGTCACCGTCGAGGGCGAGTGGGGGAACATCGAGGAGATCACCCTCACCTACGTGGTGATCGTCACCTGGGACCGCCGCCGGCTGGTGCTGCCGACCTCCTACTTCGTGAACACGCCGTTCACGAACTGGTCGCGGCGGGACTCCCAGGTCATCGGCTCGGTCGTCTGGCACCTCGACCACCGCACCCCGGTCCCCGCCCTGCGGGCGGCGTTCCACCAGCGCGTCGAGCGGAGCGAGGAGTGGGACGGCGACGTCGCCGCCCTGCAGGTGATCGACACGACGCCGACGACGATCCAGGTGCGGGCGACGGTGACCGCCCAGGACTCGATCCGGGCGTGGAACCTGCGCTGCAAGCTGCGGGAGGAGCTGACGGCCTGGCTGGCCGCGACCCACCCGGAGTCGCTGCCGACGACCCGCCTGGTGGAGGGCGCCCCGTCGCCGACCGAACCGCCCGGCCCGGTCGACCCGACCCTCCCCCTCACCATCCCCGGTCCGGGCTCGGCGTCCCGGCCGGATCCGGTGCGCACCGGCGAGTGGCCCGTCGTCTAGCGCGTCACCGGCATGAAGGAGGGGCGGGTCGCCTCGAAGGCCGCGATGTCGTCCGCCCGCTCGAGCGTCAGGCCGATCTGGTCGAGCCCGTTGACCAGCATGTGCTTGGTGAAGGGGTCGAAGTCGAAGTCCTCGTCGACCTCGCCGGCGCTGACGTTCTGCAGCGGCAGGTCGACGGTGCAGATCGTCTCCGGCTGGTCGGTGGCCAGGTCGACGAGGGCCCGGCAGACCTTCTCGGGCAGCTCGACGCACAGCAGGCCGATCTTCGCGCAGTTGTTGCGGAAGATGTCGGCGAACGACGGGGCGATGATCGCCTCGAAGCCGTACTGCTGGAGGCCCCACGGCGCGTGCTCGCGCGACGACCCGGACCCGAAGTTCGGGCCGGTCACCAGGATGTTGGCGCCGGCGTACCGCGGGTCGTTCAGGACGAAGTCGGGGTCCTGGCGCCAGTCGAAGAAGAGGAACTCGCCGAAGCCGGTCCGCTCGATCCGCTTGAGGAACTGCTTGGGCATGATCTGGTCGGTGTCGACGTCCGCCCGGTTGAGCGGGACCATCTGCCCCTCGACGACGCTGACGGGCTTCATGCCGTTCCCTCCACGAGCTCGCGGACATAGCCCAGCGGGGGCCTCATGCTTCGGCCCCCTGCTGCCCCCCGGCCTGTCCGACGTCCGCGACGAGGTCGCGGACGTCGACGAAGTGCCCGGCGATCGCCGCGGCGGCGGCCATCTCGGGGCTGACCAGGTGGGTGCGGCCGCCCTTGCCCTGCCGGCCCTCGAAGTTCCGGTTGGACGTCGACGCGGCCCGCTCCCCCGGCTCGAGGATGTCGGGGTTCATGCCGAGGCACATCGAGCAGCCGGGTTCGCGCCACTCGAAGCCGGCGTCGGTGAAGACCCGGTCGAGGCCCTCGGACTCCGCCTGCAGCTTCACGGGGTAGCTGCCCGGCACCACCATCGCGCGGACCCCCTCGGCGACGGTCTGCCCGTCGACGATCGCCGCGGCGGCGCGCAGGTCGGTGATCCGCCCGTTGGTGCAGGACCCGATGAAGATCCGGTCGGGGCGGATGTCGGTGATCGCCTCACCGCCCTCGAGCCCCATGTAGTCGAGCGCGCGGCGGGTCTGGTCGGCGTCCTCGGTCTGCTCGGGGTGCGGCACGTGGCCGGTGACGGGGACGCTCATGTCCGGGGTGGTGCCCCAGGTGACGGTCGGGACCAGCTGGGTGGCGTCGAAGCGGATCACGGTGTCGAAGACCGCGCCCTCGTCGGTGACCAGCTCGCGCCAGGACTCGAGCGCGGCGTCCCAGTCCGCGCCCTGCGGCGCCTGCGGGCGGCCCTTCAGGTACGCGAACGTGGTCTCGTCCGGGGCGATCAGGCCGGCGCGGGCCCCGGCCTCGATCGACATGTTGCAGATCGTCATCCGCCCCTCCATCGAGAGGTCGCGGATCGCCTCGCCGCGGTACTCGATGATGTGGCCGATCCCGCCGTCCACGCCGATCTGGCCGATGATCGCGAGGATCAGGTCCTTCGCGGTGGTGCCGGGCGGCAGCGCCCCCTCCACCTCGATCGCCATCATCTTCGGCTTGGCCTGGCTGAGGGTCTGGGTCGCGAGGACGTGCTCGATCTCGCTGGTGCCGATCCCGAACGCCAGCGCACCGAACGCGCCGTGGGTGGCGGTGTGGGAGTCGCCGCAGACGATCGTCGTGCCCGGCTGGGTCACCCCCAGCTCCGGGCCGATCATGTGCACGATCCCCTGCTGGGCCGAGCGCATGTTGAACAGCCGGATCCCGAAGTCGTCGCAGTTGCGCTGCAGGACGTCCATCTGGGTCTTCGACAGCTCGTCGACGACCGGCAGGGACCGGTCGGTCGTCGGGACGGTGTGGTCCATCGTCGCGAGCGTCAGCTCCGGCCGGCGGACCTGACGGCCGGCCAGGCGCAGGCCCTCGAAGGCCTGCGGGGACGTCACCTCGTGGACCAGGTGGAGGTCGATGTACAGCAGGTCGGGGTCATCGGGACCGCCTGCGCCGGGACCGCCGACGACGTGCCGGTCCCAGACCTTCTCCGCCAGCGTGCGCGCGCTCACCTCTGCCAGCTCCTCTTGCTCGGGGAGGGTGAAGGGTAGCCGCCGGTCAGGCGTTCCAGCGCGCGCCGACCGCCATGCGGTCGCCGATCGCGCCGGCCACGCGGACCTCCTCGGTCTTGGTCAGCTCGAAGGTGATGTCGGTCTCGCCGGTGGACTCCTCGATCGCCGCGGCGACGCGGGCGACCAGCTCGGCCTCCTCGGCCGGGGTCTGGTCGGGCGGGACGGTCAGCTTGATGGTCGTCATGGGGGCACCTCGTGGGCTGTGCGGGGCTGTGCTGGTCAGATCGTCCGGGGCGACGCCCACGTGAGCACGGGATGGCGCTGCGCGAGGCGTTCGGCTGTACAGGGTGGCGCATCCTCTGCGTCTCCGCGAAACGGTCGGATGCGATCAGCCCGTCCGCGGCATCAGATGACGAGGAGGAAGCGGCCTACGCGCACCGAGTCGACGTCCAGAAGACGTCCGATGGACTCGTGGCGGATGACCTGCATCTCCTCCGGTGTACGCGTCGGCTCCCACGCCGTCAACCGGACAGCCGACCCCGGGGGCCAGGCCGCGGGCCCCTCCTGGTGATCCGCGGCCTGGCCCTCCCCCCGTCCCCGTGGTCAGCCCGTGAGGTCGATGACCCCCATCGCGAGGCGGTGGTACAGCCGCTCGTGGTGGCTGATCAGCGCGTGCTCGGCCCGCTCGCGGTCGACCTCGGGCACCACCGGCACGTCGCCGACCCGGCGGCCGAGGGCCCGCGCCAGGTCCCCGACGTCGAGCCGCCCGTTCCACACCCCGACGTGGGGGTCCTCGTCGTCGTCGGCCAGCACCGGCTCGTCGCGGCCGATCGCGGTGCCGGTGAGCTGCTCGACCAGGTACCCCGCACGCGTGGTGATCACCGGCGTGCCGACGTCGGCGGCCACCTCGATCAGCGGGTTGTGGCTGCCCCAGCGCAGCGGCAGGACCAGCGCGGCGGCGTCGGCGACGACCCGTTCGAGCCCCTCGGGCGTGATCGCGTCGTAGCCGACGACCACGATGCCGGGGACGTCGTCGACGAGGTCGCGGACGGCCGGCTCGACGCCGGTGTGGACGTGGATGCGCACGTCGAGGGCCGGACGCGCCAGGCGGCACGCCGACACCAGCTCCTCGAGCCCCAGGTCGGGGGTGAGGGACGGGACGTGCACCAGCAGGTGGTCGTGCCCGGCGAGGGCCCGACGCCGGTGCGCCCGCATGCGGCGCCGTCGCGGTCCGGGGACGAGCGGGCCGTGGGGCACGACGCGGGCACGCCGTCCGGTCACCGCGTGGATCGCGGCGGCACACCCCCGGGTGAGGGTCAGCAGCTCGCTGACGTCCTCGGCCACGGCGCGCAGGACGTCGATCACGTCGTGGCTGTCCGGCCGCAGGTGCGGGGGTTGGAGCTGGTGGACGGTCAGCACCGTCGGGGTCCCCACCTCCCGGTGGGCCGCGATGACCTCGGGAAGCCAGTCCACCGGTCCGGAGTCCAGGCCGAGGTGGAGGTGGGCGAGGTCCCAGCGGTCGGCGTCGGCGCGGGCCCGCTCGGGATCGCGGGCGGCTCCGTCGGCGATGACGCACGCGCGCCCGGCGAGCCGGTCTACGTAGGGGTGGCTCGAGGGGTCGCTGAGCACCCGCGGCCCGGTGGCGCGCGGGAGTGCGTAGTGCGCCATCAGGGGCCGGCGGGTCGCCGCCCGCGCCGGCCGGTCGCTCACCGTCGACATCGGTGCACGTCCTCGGGCCGGGCGGAGCGGTCGTCGCAGGGCACGGAGATCACCCCGCAGTCGGGGCATTCGTGGGAGTCGGGGTCGAGGGTGACGGTCACCAGCAGCTGGTCATCCCCCTCTGACGGTGCGTGATCTCTGAGGTGGGTGGTGGACGCAGGCATCGAGGCCGACATCGGCGGGCCTTCCCGTAGCGAGACGGACGTGCGAAAGGCTCAGCGCGGGGTGCGGGCGTTGAGGTGTCCGTGCGCGGGGTGCGGGCGCCGGACGACGTACCTGGTCCCTAGCCCACCACAAATGCGTACAAACCATCAACAACTTGTGAACGGAGGCCCATCCGGCCAGGGCCAACCGGTCCGGTCAGGTCTCGCGGCGGCCCGCTTCCAGCACGTCGTCCCAGCTCCAGCCGTCGTCCTCGACGAAGCCGCGGAGCCGGCGCCGGTGGGTGTCCATCTCGTCGAGCGCTGGCGACTCGCCGAGCTCCGCGGGCTCGTGGTCGACCAGCTGGGACACGACGTCGACGGACGGGGGCGGCGGCACCTCGTCGGCGGGACGCAGGAAGGTGCTCGCGAGCGCCTCCAGCAGGTCGTCGAGCGCCGAGCGGAGGAGGTGGACCCCCAGGTCGCCGTCGGCGTCGGGGTGGACGATCCGCACCGCCGTGACGGTCTCGTCGAGGCGGGCGAGCGACGGCGGCAGGGCCGTCTGGCAGTGGCGGCTGTGGAAGTAGTGGAGGACCGGGTAGCTGTAGTGCTTCTGGGTCAGCTCGCGGACCTCCGAGGCGATGCTCAGCAGGACGTCGCGGTTGGCGGCGAGATCCGGACCGGGCCACAGCCGGGCGGCCATCTCCTTCGGCGTCTCCCCGATCGCGTGCAGCGTCGTCGCCAGCCGGCGCTTGGTCGACACCGCGTCGAGGACGGGGACCAGGTAGGTGATGGAGAGGGTCAGCACGAGGATGCCGCTGGCCGACGCGATGGCCGTCAGGGCCTGCCCGATGCCGGTCCCGGGGACGAACTCGCCGTTGCCGAGGGTCGAGACCACGTAGCCGGTGAAGTACAGGGTCTGGAAGGCGCTCGCAGGCTGGCCGCTGCTGGCCCCCTCGATCCGCCCGAGGCCGAGGAAGAGCAGCCACCATCCGAGGACGAGCAGCACGATCCAGGTGACCAGCAGCCCGATGACCAGGGTGGTCCCGCCGAGCTGGATGAACGCGTGGTTGTCGCCGCCGACCTTCCGCACGCCGTCCCACAGCCGTGACCCGACCCGCCGGGTGAGCCAGCCGCCGGGCAGGCCGCTCGCGATCGCGGTGGGGACGACGTCGACGATCACCGCCCCGAGCACGAGCAGGCCGCCGAGGATCGCCAGGACAGACATGGTCCGCGTCCTGCCCCGTCTCCGCGGGGCTGACGCGGGCTAGCCTTCGCGGGCGTGACCGACGAGCCCTCCCCCGATCCCACCAGCCCCGAGTCCACCAACCCCAAGTCCAGCAACATCGTGCGGGCGACCGGGCACGTGGACGCCGCCTCGCGACGTCGGGCGCTCGGGCACGGGGGGGCGACGGTCTGGCTGACGGGGCTGTCGGGGTCGGGCAAGTCGACGGTGGCCTACGCCGTGGAGCGGACCCTCATCGCCAGGGGTGTCGCCGCGTTCGTCCTGGATGGGGACAACGTGCGCTTCGGCCTGAACGCCGACCTGGGGTTCTCACCGGAGGACCGGACCGAGAACATCCGCCGGATCGGCCACGTGGCCCGGCTGATGGTGGACGCGGGGCTGGTCGTGCTGTGCGCGTTCGTGTCGCCCTACGCCGCCGACCGGCAGGCGGTGCGGGAGCTGCACCCCGACGGGGGGTTCCTCGAGGTGTTCGTCGACACCCCGCTCGAGGTCTGCGAGGCCAGGGACGTGAAGGGCCTGTACGCGAAGGCGCGGGCCGGCGAGATCCCCGACCTGTCGGGCGTCAGCGCGCCGTTCGAGGCCCCCGAGCGACCCGACCTGCGCCTGGACACCTCCGCGGTGTCGGTGGAGGGGTGCGTGACCGAGATCGTGGACGCCTTGGTGGCGCGTGACCTCATCGAGCGACACCCGTAGGCAGTCG
The DNA here is from genome assembly GCF_964222135.1 of Euzebya sp. NCBI lineage: Bacteria > Bacillati > Actinomycetota > Nitriliruptoria > Euzebyales > Euzebyaceae > Euzebya > Euzebya sp. Next base: position 430 of record NZ_CAXQBR010000061.1, on the reverse strand, counting down.
TGAGCGCCGATTAGCTCGGTCACGCGGGGTTCAGAGAACTTCGTCACTGTTCGGGTAAAGGTGTCACTCAGCGTGTCGATGGAGTGGGCGGAAGAGTCTCTTCTCACTCCCAGGAGCCGTCATGTCGCGTGGCCGCGTCACCACCCTCATCCTGATCGCCCTCGCCCTCGTCACCGCCGCGTTGCCGGCGAGCGCCGTCGTGGTGCCCGACGACGATCGCGCGGGCGCGCTCGTGCGCGCCTGGTCCGTCGACGACGGGGACGAGGACTCCGGCAAGGGCAAGGGCCAGGGCAACAGCTGCAACGGCAACGGCAACCCCAACTGCAGCGGCAACGGCAACGGCCAGGGCAACGGCAACGGCCAGGGCAACGGCAACGGCCAGGGCAACGGCAACGGCCAGGGCAACGGCAACGGCCAGGGCAACGGCAAC